>JALZUX010000439.1 GCA_023301405.1 Granulosicoccaceae bacterium
GCTGACTGTGGGATCAAAATGCCATTACCCGGATCCATATCAGCATCAAGGGATTGCAGCAGTCGCAGTATATTAACGACCTCTGGCGCTCCAATCTCATCTGTTCCCGCAAGCTCTATAGGGGTGATTGTGGCTTGCGCAGGTACACTGGAAAACCTAAACCCACCAACACTGAAGACTACAGATTCGCCGGGGCGATACTTAAAAGTCCCTTCTGCATCCGTGACGCTATTCTGGCTTTCAGTCCGATATTGCAGCCCCTCGACAGGATTGTCCAAAAAAATACCACGCTCCGTCCCACCACCACAGCCCTGAAGCAAACTCAGCGAAAACATACATCGCAACAGCAATTAAACTTTTACAATTTATCATTTAAAATGCCGCATCCGAACTACGTTCTAGGCTATCGGATATTGGCAAAACATCTGTATCAAACCACTACGATATTTACTATATGTAAGGTTTTTTTACACAGAAAAAAAGAAAGTTTACATGTTTATCACCACATTAAAATAACCGACCAACTCCTCACTTACTTGAGACAAATTTCCAACCCATGATAAATTTTATCGCCTCCGTTTTTTTACTTTTAATCACACCGGGACCGGGCGTTCTGTCTACGGCAGGCGTGGGTGCCGCCTACGGCCGAAGTATCGGTATAAGGTATATCACCGGGTTATTCATCGGTACGAACCTGGTTGCTCTGGCAGTTGTCAGCGGGCTGGCCGCCGTTATTTTTTCAATACCTTGGTTACGCAGTGTTCTGTTAGTCGCCTCGGCGCTGTACCTACTATATCTGGCATTCAGAATTGCATCTGCGGGCTCTAGAATTGCGTTTATCGATGCACAAAAAAAGCCCGGCGTGATTAACGGCATTATGCTGCAGGCGATCAACCCCAAAGCCTACGCCGTAAATACCGCTTTGTTTTCCGGCTTTGCATTTGGCGCAGACAGTCTATTATTGGAAACAGCGGCTAAGTTTATTATCATCAATGCCATCTGGATTCCTATTCATCTGCTGTGGCTTTGGTGTGGAATATCACTCAAACGGCTTGCACTGACAGACCACGCGCAAAAATTAATCAACTTTGCGATGGCTGCGGCCATGCTTGGCGTTGTTATCCTAGCCTTGTACTCTGCCGCTTCGACAATCTAACCAACGCTGCGTAAAATACCCCATACTCAGTAACTAATCGGAACGAAGAACTATGCAACGACTGTGTGTTTTCTGCGGCTCCAGCTCAGGAGCCATTCCTCAGTATAGTGAGGCAGCCAGAGCATTAGGTGCATCGATGGCAGCCCGAGGCATTGACCTTGTCTACGGCGGCGCAAGCATTGGATTAATGGGTGCAATCGCTGATGCAGTGCTTGATAACGGGGGCAAGGTACACGGCGTCATACCAGAGCATTTGCAACAGTTCGAGATCAGCCACCAGAACCTGACAGAGCTAATTATTGTAAAAGACATGCATGAACGCAAAGCCGCCATGGCATCAATGTCTGACGGGTTCATTGCTATGCCGGGCGGCATTGGCACACTGGAAGAACTGATCGAAATATGCACCTGGCAGCAACTAGGCCTGCATTCAAAATCCACCGGTATTCTGAATATCAACAATTACTATGACAAGCTATTGGACTTCATCAACCATGCGGTAGATCAGCAATTTCTTCGCCCTCAACATCAAAGCAACCTGCTACACCACACAGACCCAAACCAGCTATTGGATAGCATGATTCACTTTAACGAAAACACCGAATCATTCTTGACTGAGAAGCTTCAGAAAAAAACTGAAAACCCTGATTTCTATACTTAACCAAGCAGTAACTGTTTGGAATGTATAAGGAATTATCAGCGAATACACACAAGGCGGCGGAACCGCTGACAAACTAGCATACATCCCAAATCAACTCTGATGCACAAATGCGCCTGATATTCCGGAATTTCGCTCAATTAGATTACTAACTTAATAAATTTCCCCTGCCAGTGGACGACACAGTATAGGATGGCAAACATCATATTCTCAAAATCACATTAGATGTTGCCGGGGAGAGAGAAGGATGAAAAGCATTCGTACGCTGATACTGGCAGCGACAATGGTGTGTCCACAGACATTCGCTGATCAGAAAAGCGATGCTCTACCAGAGCTTTTCGGACAGCTAAGATCCGCCGATTCACCACAACAAGCGGTGATGATCGAAACCGAAATCTGGAAGCAATGGTACGAAAGAGACACCACTCTTGGCGGACAGGACATGAAAGCCGCGATAGACGCCATGACATCTGGCCGATACACCATTGCGCTTAACCTACTGAACAGCCTGGTTGACAATCAACCCGACTTTGCCGAGGCGTGGAATCGACGCGCCACCGTGCATTACTTGCTAGGTGATTTCAAGCAATCATTGTCTGACATTGAAAAAACGCTGACACTCGAACCAAGACACTTTGGCGCTCTTTCAGGCGTGGGCCTAATTATGCTGCAAGCTGGTGACAACGAAAAAGCAATGCATGCCTTTGAGCAGGTACTAGAGATTTCACCTCATAATCTTGGTGCTGCTAAAAGTATCAAAGACATCGAGAAAAAACTTGGTGTGACTATTTAAACTTCGTGCAGCACGCACTGATGTAGGTCATACAAACAACCGCTGAACAATGAAAAGCCCGCTTATTTAAGCGGGCTTTTTTGATTCCAAGAGAATTAAATCAGACTCTCTTTACTCACTACCCTTTACCGCGCCATGGAATGGTACGACTGATTACCCAACGCATGATCAAGTCAAACATCAACCCCAATAAACCTAACAGAATGATGGTCACCCAGATAATTTCGTAGTCACTTTGCTTTCTGGCAACATTCTCAACAAAGCCTATTCCGGTGGTTCCGGCCAACATCTCTGCGGCAACCAACGTACCCCAACAAACACCGATGGCTATACGTATGCCGGTCAGAATTTCAGGTAGCGAGTTGGGCAGTATCACGCCTCTTATAATCTGGCGCTTTGACGCTCCCAATGAATGCGCTGCATGAATTTTTGAAAGCTGAGTACCCGTGGCACCAGTTCTTGCTGAAATCACCATGATGGCAAATGCAACCATAAACAGCAGGAATATTTTTCCATCGTCACCGATACCGAATATCGTCAGAACTAGCGGCGCCCAGGCCAATGGTGGCACTGGTCGGTAAAGCTCTATCAGCGGATCAAAGAAGCCTTTGGCAAACCGTGATAAACCCATAAACAGTCCCAACGGCACGCCGAGGACAATCCCGAAGAACAAACCAGTCAACACTCGCAGGATAGAATCCCATATATGCCCCATGGGCACCGGCACTGAAATAGACGAGAAATTTCCAGTCGCTATATTCAGCACTTTGGTTTTCAGATTTTCATTGATTGAACCATCAGGCTGATGGCGAGGGTACTCACCGGGGACGAGATCTGCTATCCAGTCAGGAATAAAAAAGCCGGCCATCTCAGCCAAAGGTTTTTGTTCGTACCAAAACATTGGAATACCTTTATAGCCAACATCGGGGTCAGAAATACGTACAAGCGTACCCAATGTGTCTGACGGTTTCGGTAACCAGCGTCCTGACCCTTGCTCACTACAAGAAGTATTACCCGCGGCAATAGTACCTGTGGGCATAGCCAACGCATCGATTATTTTCAAGCTGCCTTGCTGCTTAGATGCCTCAGCTTCAAACAACCGCACAGAGGCCTCTACGTCATCCAAAGCCGCAGGAGGAAAAACGGTGCCGTCGTCAATCCGCTTAAACATTTTATTAATTTGCTTTACATAAACACTGCGGGCTTCCAGTTCCGACTTTTCAAGCGCGCTACCTTCTAGCTCTGTTAGAGCGGCTTTGATTTTGTCACCCACTTCCTTGACGTTTTGATCGAAGACTCCGCCAGTGTTACGAATCTTGATAAAGTCTTTCGAGATCTCTTTTACTTCATCTACTATCGCCGCAAAGTTTCTACCACGGTCAGTGATCGGAAACGTTGGTATCTCTGTGGTCGACTCGCCCCACCCCGGCACTGCCGCGGCTTGCTCTAGTTCTTCAGCGCTTGCAGGCCCGGGAAAATCAGGATCAGCCAGCTTGCCACGTGCTGCATCTACCCGCTGAGCAATATCTGCCAGTCTGGCTTTGACTTCAGGATCTACATTGTCAGGCGATGCCAGTGATTTAAGCGTCCCCCTGAGTTGCGCAACCAAACCGCCATACTCGGCTTTTTCAGCGTCGGTGAAATTTGCTTTGAGCAATGTTTTATCAAGCTGATTAAGCTGCGCACTGTCTCGCGCCAACAGCGACGTACCTTTCAATAAGCGCGAATCTATTGGAAAAACAGACCGCATCGGGTTGATGGCACTATCTACTTGAGCAACCTGACAAAGCTCATTCGCCGCTTTAGGGAAAAAGGAGCGGGCCGCATCCCATGAAAAATAAAACCACATTACTAGAATACTGGCCACGCCGGCATACACCCAGTGCCAACCCCCCAGAGCTCTCTCAGGGTTGCCGAATACAGCATCCGTTTTTTCGGAACGAATTTTTCGTTGACCGTATATATAAGAAATAACTAAGCCGATAATCAAAACGATGAATATCAGACCAACTAGAAACCCGCGATGAGCAGCTATAGCACTGAGCATTATAGTGTTTTCCCCATGATTTCCTCTTCCATATTCCAAATCATGGATAGTATCTCTTCACGATTTTCACCAAACTGCGCGTGATTTTTGATCTCGCGCAAATCGTTATTCAGGCCCCACTCCGCAAATGGCAAGCGGTATTCCTTATGTAACCGACCTGGACGCGGCGCCATCACAAACAAACGCTCACCAAGCAGCAACGCTTCTTCAACGGAGTGAGTGATAATCAAAATAGTTTTGCCAGTCTCTTTCCAGATCTTCAGCACGAGAGACTGCATTTTTTCACGAGTAAGGGCATCCAGCGCACCAAGAGGCTCATCCATCAAAATTAAATCAGGATCGTTGATCAAGCAGCGTGCTAAGGCCACGCGCTGCTGCATACCGCCGGATAACTGATAAGTAGGTGTGGCGCCAAACCCCTGCAAACCTACAATTTCAAGCCACTCTTCAACCTTGCGAGCCGTCTCTGCTTTGTTGTGCTTTTTCATGCGCAGGCCAAAGTCAACGTTCTCGGCAACCGTTAGCCATTCGAACAGAGCTCCCTGTTGAAACACCATGCCACGCTCAACACCCGGACCATCAATTTCGTTGTTATTAAGACTTAACGACCCACCAGTCGGTCGCAAAAAACCCGCGATCAGGTTAAGCAAGGTGGTTTTTCCGCACCCACTTGGACCTAAAACAGATAAAAGTTCTCCCTGTTGCAGGGTAAAGCTGACATCCTGTAACGCGTGTACAGCCTCACCGGCTGGCGTATAGAATGTCATGTCAATGGAATCTGCTACAAGTTCAGTCATATAGGCCGCACACTATTTGCTCGTCGGAATCAAACACGATCACCAGATTTTCAGGCGCTTTGATCGCACTGGATCAGTTATTAGCTACCTGGAAAAATCACACCAGGAGACCAGATAATATACCGTCAGACCCTTTATCACATAGTGCCAATTCCCCCAAAGCAGCACCCCAGAGTCACTTTCGACGTTCCATGAACAATCGATAGACTATAACAGGTAACAACGCACCGACTGCCAGGGTCCTGGATCTCCTGGTGGCTGTTTGGGAACAGACGTCGCAGCGGGTTTGGGGTTTCGAGTCAAATATTTCGACCACTACAGGTGATTAGACGCACTTCTTTAACGAGATAGATCGCAATTGCCGGCCGAAAGAACGGGCCCGCACTAGATCCTGTTATCGGGCTACCACCAATCAACTCAGTGCTGATGGCCGCCCGGGCCATGCGCATGGCGGTGAGCCACTTCTTCCATGGTCGCTTCACGGACCCCTAAAATCTCAACATCGAAAGTAAGGCTCTTTCCGGCAAGCGGATGATTTGTATCAATATCAACATTAAACTTGCCAACCTTCACAACAGTTGCCTGCACTTTTCCTTTGGCGGTATTGACAGAGATAATCTCTCCGATTTGGGGCTTTTTACCCCCAAGCACATGCTTGACAGGCACGCGCTGAAGCCCCTCATCGTTGCGCAAGCCGTACCCTTGCTCGGGAGTCAAATTGACGGCAAACGTATCACCTTCCACGTGCCCTAACATCGCATCTTCTAAACCGGGCAAAATGCCGCGATGACCATGCAGATACAACAAAGGCTCTCCACTTCGGGAGTCTTCTTTGTAGTCACCGCCATCTTCTGCCAGTTGGTAGTGAAACGTAACCACCGTGTTATTTGAAATCTGCATTGTGTATACCTACGAAGTTGAGTTGTTGCGACACTAATAAATCGCCAGCGTGCCATAGACAGCAGACAAAAAAAAGCCATAGCATTTGCAACTATGGCCTTCCTAAATAACCTTGATACAGAGGCCAGCACGCAGGCCTCTTTTCAGTTATCTCGCAACACGAGCTCGAGTCACAGTACTCTGCACATTTTTAGCAAACTCAGGATTTATTCGGGCAATCTCAACGGTTTCACTTTTACCCGCTTTAAGCACGCCGTTGAGGCCTCGGGTGATATCTCTCATTTGCCCCCTGGAATCAGGATAGACAACCCGCAATGACACATTACCGATATCACGCGGCGTATTATTTTGTAGCTGCACTCGAAGCACACCTTCTTTACTCACTTGATGCCTGGCCACCACGTACTTGCCCGGGTTAGTCGGCAAATCTAGATCAACCAGCGAACCAAACGCAGCCTGACCTGCAGGGCTGTTATGCCCTGCCGCCTTCGCGTACTGCGTCATTGCAACATCCCGACGCCCGGCGGAACGGGCAATATCACCCAGCGCATTGTGAGCATTCGCCGTTGGTAGTAACTCAAGACTCTTGTTGAGTGATCGTTGCGCAGACGCAGTGTCACCGGTTATTTCACTGATCAAACCCAGTTGCAAGTGATAGTAGAAAAAGTCATTGTTAAGGTTAATTGCGCTGGTGAAGTGCTGCTGGGCCACACGATAGTTTTTGTTTTCAGTTTCTAGATCACCCAGAAAACTGTGAAAGTGCCCTTCTCTTGGCTCAATTGAAATGGCTCTGCGCGCTAACGATTTTGCCA
>JALZUX010000440.1 GCA_023301405.1 Granulosicoccaceae bacterium
CCATCCTCATTGAAAAATACCGAAGGCTTATGCAAACCGCGTAACTTCCATGCAAGTATCTTTCGCATTACTCTAAACGTGATACCGGGCGGAAATTTCTTTGCGCAATGCGGATAGTCAGGCTCACCATGCGCGTACTGGCACTGAACGTAAGCTCGTATTGCACCTAACTTTTGATCAGCATTTTCTGTATCCATAAAACTGTGGATCACCCCGACAAACGGCATAGATGCACTCATGGTATTTCCGATGGGTGTATTGCAGCAATCGGCATACCACCTAATCAGCCCCTTGGGTGTCATTCGCACACTGCGCAATTGCTCTGCGCCCTGCTCAATAGTTATTTGCGATTGCGATGTTTGATATATTTCTGTGCCACCAAACTGGTCAAGCACATCATCTTGACGTTTCAAGAATCGAGCAAATTTCTGACAATCACAACAGCAACATATTATCCGGTTACCTGAATCTGCCGTCGCGTTTTTCGCAAGCCCTTTAACCGTTCCGCACTGACACTGAAGCGGAATATCAGCCATAGTAATTTTCCTTTTTACTGGTTTGTATTGCCAATCACCGTTACCACTTATGACTAGCTACTGCAATGACACTGAATGCACCTTAGCACCTTGATGGCGATAAGCTCACTAGCCCTGGAACACACAGAAGTACAAAGACACGCTTGACTTAACTACTAATGTTGCAGCACAGCCTACCTCTAATTTAGTGCCCTACAGTTTTCAGCGCTACTGTTAATGCACGACTGAATTTATCGACAAGCTCATCTATATGTTGGTGCTCTATAATAAAAGCCGGTGCAAACAATATATGATCACCACGCTTGCCGTCGATGGTGCCGCCGCCGGGGTAGCAGATCAGGCCCTCTTGCATCGCTGCCTTCTTGATTTTCGCATGCAGCATTGCATCGGATGCAAACGGCTCTTTGGTTTGGCGATCTTTAACAATCTCCAAACCCCAAAACAAACCGCGCCCGCGGATGTCGCCGACATGTGGGTGTTCACCGAAAACATCTGATAGAGCAGACTGAAAAACCGTTGAGCGCTTAGCGCAACGCTGAACCAGCCCCCCATCGGTGAGCTTGGTTAATACAGCCAATGCCGCCGCGCTGGCAGCCGGGTGCCCCAGATACGTGTGCCCATGCTGAAAAAAACCACTGCCTTGTTCGATGGCCGCATAAACATCACCGCTACACAACATAGCGCCAACCGGCTGATATCCAGCACCCAATCCTTTCGCCACCGCGATAATGTCTGGTGTTATACCCTCTTGCTCGCACGCGAATAGAGTGCCGGTTCTACCCATGCCACACATCACTTCATCAAGTATTAATAATATTCCGTATTGATCACAAATCTCCCGAATACGCTTGAAGTATCCAGCCACCGGAGGCAACGCTCCAACAGTTGCACCAACGACGGTTTCTGCAACAAACGCCATCACCTTGTCTTCACCAAGTCGCTGTATCTCTTTTTCAAGTTCATTAGCAGCTCGCAGCCCATATTCTGTTTCAGACTCACCTTCAGCACGGTGTCTGTATTCATAACAAGGTGGGATATGAGACACGTTCATCAGCATGGGCTCAAACTGTATTCGACGGAATTGATTTCCACCGGTGGCCAGCGCTCCTAACGTATTGCCGTGATAGCTTTGTTGTCGAGCGATCACATGCTGTCGCTGAGGTTGACCTACCTCAAGAAAATACTGACGGGCAAGTTTTAAAGATGCCTCCATGGCCTCAGACCCACCAGACACCTGGTAGACACGCTCCATCCCTGCCGGTGCGTGTTCGATCAATTTCTCTGCTAATGCTTCGGCAGCTTCTGATGAGAAAAAACCAGTGTGCGCGAACGCGAGGGTGTCCATTTGCTTTTTAACAGCACTAACTACATCCACATCACCATGCCCAAGACATGAGACAGCCGCACCACCTGAACCGTCGAGGTAAGCCTTGCCGGCAGCGTCATATAGATAGACACCATTGGCAGAAGTTGCAATTGGAAATTCCGACTTTGTATGCCGCGGAAATACAGCGCTCATTCCATACTCTCGTTAATAATAAACAGGTGGACCATCGCACCGATACCCGTCAAAAATAGTAAGTCCATGCAGTAGCTGTTTTATTTAAAAAGCTGGCACTGTTTGTCGTCGCCGTTGCAGCAGCACTATAACTGCAAACAATAGCAATGCAGGCAGATAGAACAGCTCTTTTGGCCACCGCTTAGCTTCTCGCTGAACCAGCGAGATAACCACCGGCTCATCGCCGTAAAAATCGTAATCGGACAACTCACTAAAAAAAGCAGTGCCAGCGAATGGTTCTTCCAGAACAGCCAGTTCATCAATGTTGCTAACCGTCAAACCAGCTGCAGAAAGCCTTTGCTCACCGTCAGGCTCATCACCGATTGGCACCAGAATTGTGCGACTGAGTGTTTTGTCGACATCGTCAAAGTCAGGGCCACTGATCACCAGTCGCAAGTGACTTCCCGGCGCCATGTCACCCACTACTGATGCAGCTTCAATACCGGCAAGATTATCATAGGGATCTTGCACCTTATCTAGCCAATAGCCGGGACGGAAAAGCGTTAGTGAAATCACTACTAGTGCCAGCGTCTCGTACCAACGACTGCGTGTCAGGAAATACCCTTGTGTCGCGGCGGCAAATAACATCATCGCGAATACGGCTACAATAAAAACGAACACCGCCTTTAGCACCCCTACGTCAATCAATAACAACTCAGTATTAAAAATAAACAGAAACGGCAATAATGCTGTTCGGATGTCATAAGTAAAACCTTGTATGCCGGTGCGTATCGGGTCACCACCGGAGATCGCCGCCGCAGCAAAGGCCGCCAATCCGACCGGCGGCGTATCATCAGCCAGAATACCGAAATAGAATACAAACAAATGAACCGCCACCAACGGCACAACAAGCCCTGACTGCGCACCCACTGAAACAATGACTGGTGCCATTAGTGAAGATACAACAATGTAGTTCGCCGTTGTGGGTAACCCCATACCAAGTAGCAAGCTCATGATCGCGACAAGAATCAACATGACTAATAAATGCCCACCTGACAGGTATTCGACAAACTCACCCACCACCTGATGGGCTCCTGTCAGTGAAACGGTACCTACTATTACTCCAGCTGCACCTGTGGCGACACCGATGCCAACCATGTTACGCGACCCTGCAATCATGCCATCGATGAAATCCCCCCAACCATCGCGCCATGCCTGCACAAACTTACCGTCACCACGGAACAATTGCTTCAGAGGTTTCTGCGTCAACACAACAAATATCATCGCGACCGTTGCCCAGTAGGCAGACAATGTGGGTGAAAGCCTTTCAATCAAAATGCACCAGATCAAAATCACAATTGGCAATATAAAGTGATAGCCGGTGACCGCTACATCTCGCGGGCGTGGTAGAGCTGTCATCGGTTTGTTGGGGTCATCGATCTCTAGATCAGGATACCGGGAAGCACGAAACAACAACACGATGTAGGCAGTTACAAACAATGCGCAACCGGACCAGAACCCCATCGTTGGAAATGCAGTTTTCACCCAGCCTAAACCGTAGTATACAACTCCGGCCAAAATAGCCATCATCAGGAACCCCAGCAAAACACCAGACAATCGCTGTGCAGCTGTGCCG
>JALZUX010000441.1 GCA_023301405.1 Granulosicoccaceae bacterium
GGATCAAATGCAATGGGTATTTTTGGTGCTTTCCTTGACGATAAAGAAGTGGAGTTAGTGGGTGTTGAAGCGGGTGGGCGCGGACGCGGTAGCGGTGAGCACGCAGCCCGGCTCGCCTATGATGATGCAACCATTGGTGTGGCCCAAGGCTACAAAACTTTTTTCCTGCAAGACAAAGACGGCCAAATGCAAGAGACCCATAGTGTATCTGCCGGCCTTGATTACGTGGGAGTGTCTCCCATTTTGAGTCACTATTCCGAAACAGGGCAAGTGCGTTTTGAAGCGGCAACTGATAATGACGTTGTAGCGGCCATGCAAAAAACCGTGCGCAAGGAAGGGCTAATACCGGCGCTTGAAACATCGCATGCATTCTCGCAAGCCTACCTGGAGGCTCCAAATATGTCACCCGATGACAACATACTCATTAATATGTCAGGTCGGGCAGATAAAGATATTTTTACCGTTGCAGATGCGGTGCATGACCCGAAGTGGAAAGATTTCATTATTGACAAAGCAGACGAGTACCGCCGGGAGAAGGCTAATGCGTAGTCAGACAACAAAGCTTGAGCAATCCATAAAAGCTGCCCGTGAAAAGAAAGATATCTTACTGATGACCCATATAGTGTTGGGTTATCCAAGCTTTGATCACTGTGTTCGCGTTGTTGAAGATATGGTAAAAGCCGGTGTGGATTTAATGGAGCTACAAATTCCGTTTTCCGAGCCCATGGCAGATGGCCCGGTAATTTTAAGAGCCAATGCAGAGGCATTGAAAGCAGGCGCAACAGTAGATCAAAGCTTTGAAGTTGCAGAGCGCCTGACAAAAGAGTTTGATATTCCGTTTTTGTTTATGACTTACTACAATATTTTATTTTGTCATGGCGTCTCGTCATTTGTGGAGCGAAGTCAGTCCATTGGAATACAAGGCTGTATTGTGCCTGATTTACCACCGTCAGAAGGTGAAGAGTATTTAGACGCTATGCAAAAAGCCAGTCTAGCCCCGGTACATATTTTTACCCCCAATACACCTGAAGACCGTATGCAGCTTTTAAGTGATCGTAGCGGCGGGTTTGTCTACACCGTTGCGCGTAAGGGGGTCACTGGTAAGGACACTGCTTTTTCAACTGAGCTTGAACAATACCTGGCCACGTGTCAGGCCAATACTGATTTGCCTTTGGCCGTTGGGTTTGGTGTTAAAGCAAGAGAAGATATTGATTTTCTTCGTGGCAAAGTTGATATAGCGGTAGTGGGTTCAGAAACAATTAGAGTAATGGAGCAGCACGGTGTTGAAGCGGTAAAACCATTCATTGAAACCTTGGTTGCTTAACCTGCGTTACTCACAGGCATTCGCCATTCATCGGTTAATAGGCAGCTGCCAGATTGATCGACTGGGTGGCGTGGCCCGTCGTGTACCGGGTGTTGAGCGAAATGTAAAGTTGATCTACAAAAGCTTCGCATGTTGGTGAGTCGGTATACTATTACTTCGAATGAACGATGCTTGAACGGGAATCTATTAAGCTTTTTTATAATTCACACATCATGACTCCATGGGTATGGGGTTTTTTGACTGTTCAGCGTAAGTCTGTGGTGGTTTGCTATTCAATGATTGGAGTAGGCGTTCGCATGGAACAGACACGGGTATTGGATCATGAGCACACCTGCATGGACGCCGCAGGTGTACTCTGAGTAGATACCTTTATTTAACTGTTATTTCAATTACATCAGAGTTGATCGGGTCTGCATGTGGCACATGAATAAAGTTGCCTAGCAATAATTGCAGAGTGTGCTTTCCCGGTGGCAGATCAATGGTGGTTTGTGTCTGGCCTTTGCCAAAGTGCTTGTGGTTGTCGTCAGATGGAATTGGCAAGCTGGGGTCGGGCAGTGGTGCATTGATAATCAAATGGTGATGTCCTGTGTTTTCTATGTCGGCTCCGGCTGGGGCAACACCCATACCGGCTAGCCCGAAAACGACAGTCACAGGGCTTGTTACGGTGTCACCGCTGGCTGGCGAAACAATATAAACCTCTGCACCTTCAGGAGTCGGCGAGCGGTCCTGGGCGCTTGCAGACAAAGGCATGAGGATGGCTGTAGCTATGGCAACGCTGCTAAGTAGTTTTTTCATGAGTGATGAACCTTTGTTAATTGCGACGTTTTGGTCTTGGGTTAAACGACAGGTGATACCTTGTGGTTGCAGAAATAGCAACAACTTGTGCATTCGTAGATCTAGACAACTAAAACTGAGTTTTATTCCCGTAATTAACAATATTTTTATTTTGGCTTCAATATCAATTAGTTTCTAAGTTAAGTCGTTAACCTGTGGGTGAGTCATTTCTTAAGTCTGCCGTTGACAGGCGCTAGTGAACCTTCTCTGTATTTCAGCACGAACAACACCGCCCATGAGCGCAAAAGGCACGCTGTAAATAGTCGTGTAACATCATGCTTTAATTATATGGGGTTCACCGTCACGGTACTTGCCGCGTGTATCAATGATTAGAGGGGCGTTAGCTTTAATCAGGTCGTAGTCAAAATGATCGTGTTCAGTGGCTAGAATAACGGCATCAAAGTCGGCAAGGCTTTCTGCCGTTAGTGCAATGCTTGAAAGTTCAAAGTAATGGCTGCGCATTCTGGGGAATACCGGTACATGTGGGTCACTGTATGCCAGTACAGCGCCTTTCGCCTGCAGTAGTTCCATAATAGTAATGGAAGGTGACTCGCGCACGTCATCAACATTCATTTTGTAAGCAACGCCAAGAATCAAAATTTTGCTACCCTTCATGGTTTTCCCAACGTTGTTAAGCGCGTCGGATAGCTTGGTAGTGACGTATTCGGGCATCGCTTGATTAATCTCTCCGGCAAGCTCGATAAAACGCGTATGCACGCCGTATTCCCTGGCTTTCCAAGTCAGGTAAAACGGGTCTATAGGAATGCAATGACCGCCTAGTCCCGGGCC
>JALZUX010000442.1 GCA_023301405.1 Granulosicoccaceae bacterium
TGTTGTTGGCGCAGTGCGTGCCCGAAGTCTTCGAACAATAATTTGTTGATCGGGTTTGTTTGTGGATCGTGTTCGGCGTGCCACTGTACACCGACAGCAAAGCCTTTAGCGTCAGCGATTCTAATTGCCTCTATGGTGGTGTCTTCGGCAACGCCCTCAACAACCACACGCTTGCCCGGTTCCAGAACACCTTGCCCATGGAGCGAGTTTACCCGGATGGTTTCGCAGTGGTATAGATTGGCGAAGTAGCCATCAGAGGTTAGTGTTACATTGTGACGATCGCCGAATACGTAGGAGATGTCGGGGTGAATTTCTCCGTTGTCGAGCCTTGGCATTCGATGATTAATACGGCCCGGCAGATCTCTGATCTCGGGGTGTAGGCTGCCGCCAAACGCCACATTCATTTCTTGAAAGCCCCGGCAAATACCTAATAGTGGTACGCCTTTGTCGACACAAGCTTCAATCAGTGCCATTGCCATGGAATCGCGCTTTTCGTCGTAAGGTTCGTAGGCCGTGTGCGCCGGCGTGCCGAAGTGACTTGGGTGTACGTTGGCGCGCGCCCCGGTTAGCAAAATGCCGTCTACCGTGTCAAGTAGGGAGCCGATATCAGTGGTATCAAGGCACGATGCAAACATCAGCGGCAAAGCGCCGGCGACATCTGCCACAGCGCTGAAATTATTCATGCCCCCCATTTGAACGTAGAAACGTTCCTCCAAATGTAACGAATTACCAATAATGCCAACGACAGGTTTTTTCACTGCGATACTCCGTCGGCTTTTATTGCGGTGTCATGGTAGGGCATGAAATAAATTTTACTGTTTCTCATGTTGGTTGGATCTCTGCAATCATGGTACCTCAAGTGTCCTGTGCTGAACACCGCAGGCGAAGTTACCAGCGCACGGTAAAATCTGATCGAGTCACCGCTGGGGGGTAGGTGGCTGTCCAAGAACTAAAGCCTGCTGCGGACGCGGTCTTTCGGCTGGCTACTATCGAACACAGCGTTAGAGAAGAACAACTATTCGCCTCAATTGATCGAAATATCAAGCTCGAAATCTCACACCGGAGCTTATCGCCCAGCTCTGGGGCACCCACCGGCGCCATATTGGAAGAGACAGGAAAGTTTGGTGCCAGAAACGTTGTTTAGAGTGATAAAAAGTCACTAAAACCGCACGTCAGATTGACATTTGCATCCACGTGTTGGCCATCAGGTACGGGCTGGAGGCGATGAATAATACCGGGGGGAATTCGGTTCCGTGGTAGACTGACAGGTCGCCCGGAGAACCTAATATCCGGCGTTTTAACTGTTCCAAAAATCAGGAAATACCGTGGCCGATTCCACCCACAACGCCGAAACTCCCACCGATGACCTTCCCGTGTTGATGCTTAAAAAAAGCGAAGAACGACGACTAATGGCAGGGCATCTGTGGGTCTACAGCAATGAGGTCGATTCTGCTAAATCGCCATTGAGTAATTTCGCTGCCGGTGATCAGGTAGCGGTGCATTCAAGCCGTGGCCGAGCGGTAGCGATGGCCACGGTAAATCCGCAGTCTTTGATCTGTGCTCGTGTTTACAGCCACAGACGCGGCGAGAAGCTTGCCACTCCATTGTTGACCCGGCGAATTTCCTCTGCACTGGCGTTGCGTGAGTCTTTATTTGACGCCCCGTTCTACCGCCTTGTTCATGGCGAAGGGGACTGGCTACCCGGGTTAATTATTGATCGCTACGGTGACATTCTCGTTATGCAAACCAACACAGCAGGCATGCAGGCGGTGCAGACTGATATCGTTGAAGCCCTGGTCGAATTATTAAGCCCCAGTGGTATTTACCTGCGCAATACCAGCGCTACCCGGGCACTTGAAGGTCTTGAAACAGAGGAAAAATGTGTTCACGGTGATATCCCTGAGACCACCGAGCTTCTGGAAAATGGTCTTAAGTTTACAATTCCGCTAAAGAGCGGGCAAAAAACCGGTTGGTTCTACGACCATCGTGACAATCGGCAATTGTTGCAAAAATTCAGTCATGGTAAACGGGTACTCGATGCCTACTGCTATCTGGGCGGCTGGGGTATCAACGCCCTGGCAGGCGGGGCCACATCAGTCACTGCCATTGACAGTAGTGCTGCAGCGCTTGAAGGTGCGGCGGCCAATGCGGCTTTAAATGGTTATGCGGACCAATGGACCGGCTTAAAAGGGGACGTCGCTGATCAATTGCGCGCACTTCGCGTGGCTGGTGAAAAATTCGATGTCGTGGTGCTTGATCCACCGGCGTTTATTCAGCGCGCCAAAGACAAGCGAAAAGGCATAGAAAAATATCGAAGTATCAATGCGCTGGCTGTTGGCTTGCTAAGCGCCGATGGCGTATTGGTCTCCGGGTCCTGTTCTCATCACTTGTCTGAATCCGAACTGCAAAGAGCGGTGCTTCAGGCCGGGCGTCACGGTAACTTCGGCGTGCAGGTGATGGCCAGAGGTCACCAGGGGCCCGACCACCCGGTGCATGCGGCTATTCCCGAAACCGAATACCTGAAAGCAATCTACGCACGGCTGCTCTGGTAGTTAAGTTATGGTGATTACCATCAATAGACCCCGACAGTTGCTGTCCGCAGGTCAGCTATACTAGAACTCACTGCCTAGGTGGCTGTCCGAGAACTAGGGTCGT
>JALZUX010000443.1 GCA_023301405.1 Granulosicoccaceae bacterium
TTAAATCCGGACCAGGGTTATGGTCACCAACGAATATTCACAGAAGACGGCAGCCTTGACGAGACTTATTCATTTTCCAGTGATGATGTTGTATTGGTCCCGAAGGGACATCATCCCTGCGGCGCACCTTATGGGTACGAGCTTTACTACCTTAATGTGATGGCCGGTCCATTGCGTAAGTGGCGATTCACCAATCACCCTGACCATGACTGGATATTCCAGCGCGATAACTAACGCGCACACTTTGGAGTCTTCCGGGTGGCAGTCTGCACGCGCTGCAAGGGAAGCATGGGTTTCGGTTAAGTCCCAACCAAAACGGTAGGCAACCTACACACCTAATAGTGTGCCTGGACGGAACTGCTACGAAGAGTATTGCCAGGGACTAACCACGACAATTGTCACTTTCAGCACTAAAACTTTTGACCGGCTTGGTACCGATACTCGACCCGAACTGAAATTTCACCACTGGCACGCCACCTTTGCTGAAGGACGACGCATACCACCATGATCCGGGCACTTTAAATTTTGGCTTACCCACCAACCGCTGAACTTCACTAAGCGCCATACCCACTTGAATGTTCTCAGCCAGACGTGCCGCGGCGGTTGCACAATCAGGCGACTCAGCTGAATAATCAAGCTCTGGCTTAACCTTGACGGCTGGTGTTTCAGCCACGGTCTCCTGCAGTCCCAAGTCATCGGCTAGCTCACCGAAGGTGGTGGTACAACTGGCCAAAGGTAGCGTCACAAGCGCAAATAATACGGATTTAAAATTCATCATCATTCTTTAAGAAATAATATGGAAAGTGTTGATCATTGGTTTTTATCAATTTACCAGACTATCACTTGGCCTGCACTGCCAGCGTATTTATCTGTAGTCAAATAAGCGGATGTGATTACTTAAAAAGCACTGGCCTGTGATAGCTGCAGCCTTGCTCACCTACCTGCATACACTAGCCAATTTGGTCCGGTAGTTTATACCCTTGCCGGTAACAAGCCTTAATTGACTCAATAGCAGACTCACGGCTAACACTGTTACCGAACCGATCTGCATGCACAATGGGCAAATCAAAATGTGGCTTGCCATCAACCATCCAATGCGCCAGAAACTCTCCAGAGCCGCCGCCGGTACCAATGCCGACGTTAAAACCAGAGGCCAGCCACAGACCCTCATGCTCCGACAGCGGCCCAAGCAACGGCAGCCCGTCTGGCGTCCAGCACATGGGGCCATTATTGACGGTTTTAATTCCTGCATCGCCAAACGCGGGTATACGGTCGATCAATTTCTCAAGATGTGGCATCAGACGATCAATTTCCGAGGGAAACAGCTCCTCCTTGAAATCTTTGGGTATACCGTCTAACGCCCAGAACACCGGGTCTGTTTCGTAAATCCCCGCCAGAAACCCTTGGCCTTCCTGCCGCACACTGCACGATACATATGAATCTCTGAACGCAGGCACCTCATGATCCAGTGTCTTGAGGGCCGCGACGCCTTCGGTAATCATCTCATGATGCTGAGTCGCATACAGCGGCGCATTGATACCAAGACCAGCCAATAGGTCTTTGCTCCAGAAAGAAGCTGCCATCACAACGTGTTGCGCTCGAATCACTCCATCAGGTGTATCAACAAGCCAGTGACCACCTTCTTTTCGCAATGCTTTCATCGGGCATTGGCGTTTTACCGACGCGCCGCACTTTGTCGCTGCCTTCGCTAACGCATGTGTAGCACCCGCCGGGTCAACGTGGCCATCAGTCGGGGTGTGTGCTGCACCAAACAGGCCTTCAGTATTTATACAAGGGTGCAGCTTTTCGATCTGATCATTGTTGATCACTTGGTAAGGAATACCCAGTGCTTTGTAGTTCTGTTCAAACGAATGAAACTGCTGACGCTCCAGCGCCGTGGTTGCCACCCTTAATGACCCCGTCTGATGAAACCCAACCGAATGCCCGCTGTCTTCCTGCGCCTGTAAATAGGTGCGAATAGAACCCGCAAAAAGTCGTGTCATTTGTGCATAAGGACCGAAGTAGGTCGTATTACCGGCGGCGTGCCAGGTAGACCCCGACGTTAGCTCACGTCTTTCGATCAGCAAGCAATCAGTCCAGCCGAGCCGGGTCAGCCAATACAACACAGACGCCCCGACAATACCGCCACCCACCACCACAACCTGAACACCGGTTTTCATCACTACCCCCTATCGTCTGCGTACCTTAAGATACCAGCAGCAACGGCGATCTGCTTGTTACTCTGTAAGCAAGGCTTCTGTAAATCCGGCTGCGTGTTTGTGTCCACCGCCGCCGAATGATGCTGCAATGACCGATACGTCTTCGCCTCCTTGTACGGACCGTAAACTGTACTTACGGCCCTTTCCGGTATCCCAATAACAAACAGAAAAGGGCTCATCCACCGCCAGTATGTTTCCAGCATCGCTAAAAAATAGATACGGGCAATTGAGCGTTGGCACATCAAAGCCTGCGATCACACTACGGGTAGTCGCCAGCCTGATTAATTCTTTTACATCTTTTAAATGCTTTCTTTCAATGGCCTGCCCTTCCTGAATAAACACCTGTAATTTTTCTTTATCTACACTTATGGCGTGAATTTTTTGCCAGTTTTCAAACGTATACTCATGGCTAAATACATTGGCTTGAAATGCACGTGTATCGGCATAATGAAAACGCCACAGATCTCTATCTTCTACGTGCACAACGAATAAAGGCGCCTCTTCATGCGGGTGGTAGTGTTCCCAGGTCATGCGGGCACCGGAACGCTGCATATCAAAATAACATGTTACGTTATCGGGCAGATCAACAAGCTCCGCTTCAGCGGACTTATGATGATCTAAGATCAGCACCGACTTTGCTATTACAGCCATTGCCATAATAACCGGTCGCTTGTAACTGAAGTCCACCATCACTACATCTCTGTCTGTGCAATCAGGTGGCTCGGCGCCATAAACACCAGCGACAAACTCCGTATCCGGGTGCTTCTTCCACAACGCCCATGCTGCTGTGAAACCATCGGCACAATTGCCGTGGTAAATACACAGTAACGGCGGTTTATCAGTAGGGTTCACGCTGACCTCACGGTAGTGGCTATCTGGTTATTCATGGTTGTCCTTCATACACTGCAGTTAGTGGGTCAAATCAGCCGATACAGTGTTTCTATTAGGCTGCATGAAAAGCGACTCTGATCTTGCCCGGGCTATTCACCAAATTGACGTCATCTCATTAGATTCTTGATAGCAAAAGCAGTGCAATCAAATGTCCCGTTGTTTCAAATAAAACTCGTCACTATTCAGAGCACTCAACATTCATAATCATTGATATGTGAATGCAGGAAAACGCGCTAAAAAGATAGTAACACCCCGATAAAAAAACATTCAGACCTATTCCAGGGCGTTGTCGATACCACCAAGTGATTATCTGCACAGCGGTAGTATCGTCACCATTCCGGTAGCCCAATGCATCGGCATCACTCGCCAGCTTCTTTGCACAATCAGACGTCATTTGATATCAGCGCACGACGGCTGCGATGCCTCAACAACCCGCTAGCAATCAAAAACCACTAACAACAATATAATGGTCACCGAGGTGCTGTTAGTCAGATATTTTGATCGATTAAGGCGAATAGTCATTCTCCTTGAACAATATTGATCGAAATATCTGACTCGAAATCTCAC
>JALZUX010000444.1 GCA_023301405.1 Granulosicoccaceae bacterium
AACTGACAGGGTAAGCTATGAGTGGTAGGTTATGTGAGTGCTGACGTTTCAATAGTGGCGGCAGTCTGATTGCTGAGTGTTTTTTAATCAATGCAAAGTGCTGAAAGAAGCTTGTTACGTCAAGTGCGCTCCATTAACATGAGCCGCTACAGTTGCCACAAGCGTATGATCTTTCATTGGTTACCAGCAGATATCTAGAACAACTATATGCCGCATGTAGTAGAAAATATCCACTAGCCTTGTGACAACCACTGTGCCCCCTGTTCATGAATAAGCACTCACTAAATAGTTATGCCCACCGGTTGGCTATCAGGTTTGCGGAGGTGCTTGTGTAGCGCACTGCCAGCTTACTTTGTGGGCATGACTCAGTGTGCTGCGGAGCTGCGGGAAATCATTGTCAGGTGTTATGAATCTCGCTGTGGTCTATGGCGATCTTCTAGCGCCGCGGCTTGATGTACTTTAAGCCGCAAGTTTTAAAGAGAACTGACTGCAAATGTGATGAGCAATATCATCTAACGGCAACACTTCATCAGCTGCATTTAAGGCTACAGCAGAGCCTGGCATTCCCCACACAACGCTTGATGCTTTGTCTTGGGCAATTGTAGGGGAGCCTGAGTTCTTGATGCACAGAAGGCCATTGGCGCCATCTTTTCCCATGCCTGTCAGGATAACGCCCATTGAATTTTTAGGTGCACATTCGGCTACTGAATTAAACAAGACGTCCACTGAGGGGCGATGACGATTAACCGGTTCCGTATCTGCAAGCCTACACCGATAAAATTCACCGTCTTTATAGATGGTTAAGTGCTGAGTGCCGGGTGCTACGTATGCGTGGCCCTGTAATATGTTTTCACCGTCTTCTGCTTCTTTTATTTTCATCGGAGACAGTGCGTCGAGTCGTTTGGCAAAAGGACCGCTAAATGATCCGGGTATGTGCTGCACGATTACAGTGCCAGGTGTGTTTTGGGGGAGGCGGTTCATAAGGTTGTGAAGCGCAATAGTGCCGCCGGTTGACGCACCAATTGCGAGAACTTGATTGTTTTTCCGAGAAACAGTTGCTGGTTGACCAGCATCAAGTGTGACATGATCAGTAGAAGTTGCCTGCAAGTGTTCTTTATCTATTTCTGCAGCGTGCTTTATTTTTTTGCAAACTTCGTCGGCAAATAAATCTAGTCTGTTGGTTGATGTTAAGGGTGGCTTATGAATGAAGTCTACTGCGCCGAGTTTTAATGCTTGTAGTTTCGCTTCGGTTCTTTTTCCTGCTAAGGATGAAATCATTATTACGGGCATCGGGTGCAGTCGCATCAGATTTCTTAAAAATTGATGGCCGTCCATTCTTGGCATTTCTACATCAAGAGTCAGAACGTCGGGGTTGAGTTGTTTGATTTTATCTCTGGCGATGTACGGATCTGCAGCGGTTCCGGCAACTGTCATAGCTGGGTGTGAATTAATGATCTTTGCTAAGACTTGTCTTACTATCGCAGAGTCGTCGATAATGAGTACCTTTATTTTGTCTGGCACTTAACTTACCTTTTTGTACCAGTCGAACAACTTTACTTCGTCGTTTGCTGCTTCAGAAAAAAGTCCACTGGCAAACTTGTGTTCAATTTCTTGAACTTGCTTGGTGTGCAAAGATTCAAGCTTTTTCACCATGACTTTACCCGTTTTCGGGACAAAACGAATTTTTCTAGCGAAGGAGGTTCCTATATCCTTGACTGCTAAGTCGATTCCTTCGAGGTTTAGGAATTCTTGTGCAAACTCGGCGTTCCTGATGCCAATGTCTTGTTCACTCTCAAACATACTGCCGCCGCCGAATATTTTAGCGACCAAATGATTTCTATCTGCTCCAACCTTGAAAAGATCGCTAATAAGAATTTCCATTGCATGGGCTCCGAAACGTGCAATTTCATTTGTTCGTTGCTCTCCGGAGCCACCGGGAAGCATAAAATGATTCATGCCTCCGAATCCTGTCGATTCATCGCGTAGGCAAACAGCAACACAAGACCCTAATACTGTAGTGATGTGTTCATTGGTTGTTGATACGTAGCATTGTCCTGGTAATAGTTGGACTACCTCAACGTTAAGGCTTTCATCTGTGTATCGTTTTACGTCTGAGTAGCTTCGACTCGATTGCATTGTTGTTGTTTTCTCTTTATTTTTGCTTTTACATCATAAGTCTGGTCGATTGAACTTGAATTTCAAAACGGATATTTTCTTCTGATTTGATGTTTTTTCCACATCTATCGACAAGCCGGGGAGCAAGGCTCGATTTAGTAGGGGTGACTTCTTGATAATAACAATCTTTATAGTGTCACTGGTAAACAAGAAGGTTGCTTTAGTGCCTTCTGGTTGTCGCATTGAGCCAAATTCAGTCAATAAAACTAAAGCCAAGTGTTTGTGCCGAAGAGGTGAAAGGCACTGAGTCCCCGGTCCAGCTAACAGTGGTGTTTTGGTCTTGTAGTGTGTTTATATGTGCACGCAAGAGCTGAATTGATGCTGTGTCCAATTGGTTTACGTGAGAGATATCATAAGTGACTTCGCTAGCGTCTAAAGATTTTTCCAGTTCGGTTTTTATAGCGGTGATGTAACGAATACGCATATCAGGTGGAAGCGTAATGCTGCAGTGGTTCTTATCATCAATATGAATAAGATCTAAATCCTGAACAGACTGATCTTCGTCGTCAAAAAGAACAACAAAAGACCCGTCATCTTTGTCTACAGTATCAGTGGTTTTTGTTTCTTCTACAGGTTGGTCGTCAAACAGCAAGACAAAAGACCCGTCTGATTCATCAGGCTCAAGGGGTTGTTCAAGTGGTTGAGTTTCAGTGTCCGCAGGCTCATCATCAAAAAGCAGTACAAAAGACTCCGACTCTTTCGGCGTAGTCTCGCTGCTGGAAGGGCTGCTCTCAACATTATTTTCTGTAGACATGATGCGGGATCGTCCGTGATATTAATAAAAGCGGGCAGAATCTGACCTGTGCCCGGA
>JALZUX010000445.1 GCA_023301405.1 Granulosicoccaceae bacterium
ATCGTACAGTGACCCGTGCTTACAGATCACTTTTGCAAATACCGTTTTCTATCAGCGTAGTTGTTTGATCAGCGCTTAAGCCCAGCCTATCTGACAAGACCGCCACTGTATGCTCGCCTAGTTTGGGCGGGGCGCTATGATAGACCGGCGGTGTGTCTGATAATCGTAACGGCGAGGCCACGCCCGGTAAATTGTTGTCGCCTTGTGGCAGGTTTATTTCCAGGCCTCGTGCCTGTACTTGCGGGTCCGAGAACACTGATTCCATATCGTTAATGGGACCGCAGGGTACGCTGGCTTTACCGAGAGCGGTAAGCCAGTATTCAGTAGTTTGCTTCACAGTGAGGTTTTTCAGAATGGGCACCAATATCTCACGGTGTTTTATGCGCTGGTTATTGGTGAGATACTTTTCATCAGTCGCGAGTTCCGCTTGCCCCAGTTCAGTACACAAACTAGAAAACTGCCGATCATTGCCTGCCGTGATGATTAGATGGCCGTTGGCGGTTGGAAACACTTGGTAGGGGACGATATTTGGATGTGCGTTGCCAAGACGTTGGGGCGATTGTCCGCTGACAAGGTAATTTAGCGCCTGGTTAGCCATCGATGCCACGGTGACATCCATCAGGCTCATGTCGATGTGTTGCCCTTGACCGCTGTTTTCGCGGTGTGTCAGGGCTGTCAATATGCCAATGCATGCGTATAAGCCAGTCAGGATATCTGTCAGCGCGACACCGATTTTCATGGGTTCATCACCTGGCGTGCCAGGCGGTTGCCCGGTGACGCTCATTAGCCCGGCCATTGCCTGAATAATGAAATCATAACCGGCAAGGTTGGCGTAGGGGCCGGTTTGCCCGAAGCCTGTTACTGAGCAGTAAATCAGTTTCGGGTTTATTTTTTTCAGGCTGTTGTAGTCCAGGCCATATTGGGCCAAACCGCCAACTTTGAAGTTCTCTATGAAAATATCGCTTTGCATAGCCAACTGTTGGACCAGTGCTGCTCCTTCGGGGGTGGCGAAGTCCAGTGCCACTGATTTTTTGTTGCGGTTGGCGGTGCAGAAGTAGGCAGATTGCTGGGTGTTGTCTAGCGGGTCAGGGCCGACAAACGGAGGTCCCCATGCTCTGGTATCGTCGCCACCCTGAGGCCGTTCAATTTTTATTACCTCGGCGCCGAGATCAGCTAGTGTTTGGGTGGCCCACGGGCCTGCCAGAATTCTTGTCAGGTCAAGGACTTTTATGTGCGCAAGCGCGCTATTTGGTGGATTTGACATTGTTGGTAACCGTATTCAGAGGTGCTGTGCTGAGCCGACAGGGTTTGATCCTTGGAAAAGGGATAGCTTGCATGCCGTGATAGCTATTCGTTAGTATACATACACTGTTTCATTGCGAACGGATTAACTAGCTTGCTCCTTCTGGAGAAGCGCATCGCAACCGCAGCACGTTGCGGCTTGGCTAATTGTCCCGGCAGCGGGTCCCATACCGTGTAAAGCTGTGGCGGTGAGGTTGACCAGCAAATTGTTCGTAATCTGACACGACCCCTGATAATTATACCTGAGGATTTGCCTGTGACTTATGTAGTCGTTGAAAGCTGCATTAAATGTAAACATATGGATTGCGTGGAAGTATGCCCGGTAGATTGTTTCTACGAAGGCGAGAACATGCTTGTTATTCACCCGGATGAATGCATTGACTGTGGAGTTTGTGAGCCAGAGTGTCCGGTAGATGCCATCGTCGACGATACCGCCGACGGACTGGACTACTGGCTTAAACTGAATGCCAAATATGCAGAGGTTTGGCCAAACATCACAGAAATCGGCACCGTTCCAGAAGATGCTGAAAAGTGGGCAACCGTTGAAGACAAAAAGGATCTGTTTTCTGAAAAACCGGGTGGTAGCTAAATCCACAGCGTTGGTGTTGTAGGGCAGCCTGCGCAACGCAGGCTGTGTTTGATGGTGATTGTTCAAGAGTAGGTTGTTGTTGTTTTGTGGTAAAGAAAAATAGTGAAGGTGTATGCGTGCGGCTCACGTGCGAAAGGCAACTGGCTGGCACGTGCTGAACTTGAACTTGAACTTGAATTTGAAGTGCGTCGTAATTTGTCCGTAATTTACTTAGGTGCTAAGTAGCTCAGCCGTAGGATTGGTTACTTGTTTTCGCCCATACTCAAGTTGTTCAGAGTAAGCAACTAGCTGATCTCAGCAAGCTACCGTTTTCACCGGTTGGATTGTCGATTTTCACCTCAAAGGGCACCATAATGGGCCACTCAATTCTATCCAGATTTGACAGTATTCGCTCCAATCAGAATGAAGCACTATTTGCTGGTGTTAGGTATTCTGCGTTCGGGTCAATAACAGCAGCTTTTGTGTTGCTGGTGTTGTTTCAATCCCTTGCTCGTCAATATAATATGGTTGGGTGGTGCGCAGTGCTGTGCCTAGTCTATGCGGCGCGCTGGGCTGATAGCATTACTTTCAGGCGTAGCATTGAAACATCGGCTCGTCATGTAAAGCATTGGCAATATCGGTTCAATACAGGGGCCATATTAGCGGCGCTTTTATGGGCATCCACAATGTGGTTGATTTATCCATCTGATCCAGGGCATCAGGTGCTTCTGATCCTAACTCTTGTAGGAGTTGCCAGCGGCTCGATAGCATCGTTGCCCTACGATAAATGGGTGCTGTCGTGGTTTCAGGCAATAATATTTGTCTCTGTAGAGTTGCGTCTTCTGGTCGCGGGTGACACGTTTTCGCTTGAACTGGCTTTTTTTAATGTGTTTATTTTCGGTTTTATTTACATTGGAGGCCAGCAAGTAAGTGAGAATTATCAACAACTGATGCGTCTACGCCAACATTCGCAAGAGCATAATCTTTCTCTGATCCGTACCACAGAAGAAGTAGCCAGAATGGGCTATTGGCAATGGGATATGCATTCCGAAGAGATAGAACTATCTGAGAACCTTGCCGTAATGTGGCAGTTTGATCAGCGTCGTATTTCCATCACGGCGTGGATGGCAGTTGTGCATGCTGAGGACGTCAGTAGAGTTAAAAAAGGGTTCGCTTCGGTGTATGGTACTGAAGGCGAATCATCGATTGAATATCGAATGCTCGGGTCTGACGCTGAGCACTATCGAGACATGAATCAAATCACCAAATGCATTTTGGATTCCGATGGGAAGGAACTTTTACTTGGAACTGTGCAGGATATTTCAGCGCTTAAATCTGCTGAACAAAAATTGTATAGAATGGCATTTTTTGATGAACTGACTGGGTTGTCGAATCGTGGGCATTTTCATGAGCAGCTGAAAACGCAAATTTTATTGGCACAAAGAAGTAGCAAAAAGCTTGCGGTTGTTTTTATTGACCTTGATGATTTTAAAGGGATCAATGATTCATATGGTCATGAAGTCGGAGATAATTACCTGCGAACCTTTGCTACGCACATTAAATCTTCAGTAAGGGCGAGTGATATTAGCGCACGCCTCGGTGGCGATGAGTTTTGTATTGTTCTGCAGGGTGTACAAAACAAGACCGAGGTGGCACGCATCACTGAAATTTGCTTGAAATTTACAAAGCAAACGGTAGTGATTGATGACCACCGCATCCAACCCAAGTTAAGTGTTGGCGTCTCATTGTTTCCTGAAGACGGTAGCGACGCCAATGAGCTGTTAAAAAATGCTGATATGGCGATGTACTCGGTTAAGCAGAATGGCAAGCATGGGTACCGCTTTTTTGAGCCGGAGATGATCACCGATACAACCAATCGAGTGAGGCTTGAAGCGAGTTTACGGCAGGCTATAGATAATGATCAATTTGAGCTTTGGTATCAACCTAAGGTGGCATTAGATGAATGTCGCTTAAGTGGTGTTGAGGCATTGATCCGATGGCGCCACCCTGAAAAAGGAATTATCTCACCCGACGTGTTTATTGCCACCGCTGAGCGGGTGGGCATGATTAACGAAATTGGTGAGTGGGTACTGGAAACGTCGTGTAAACAACTGCGGAAGTGGCATGACGCAGGGCTGAATTTACAGATGGCGATTAATATCTCCGGTGGGCATTTTGTAGAAGATAATTTCTGCGAATCAGTTTTAAAAGTAGTAGAGAAAAATAATTTGAAGCCCGGTGATTTAGAGGTGGAAATCACAGAAAGCATGACTAGAGATCCGCAACAACATAGTAGAGTGTGTCAACAGTTGCGCAGTGCTGGCGTGCGGATCGCTATCGATGATTTCGGCACGGGTTATTCGTCGTTGTCGGTTCTTGATAAACTGGATGTAGATACTCTTAAAATTGATCGCTCCTTTATCATGGGGCTGCCTGATGATATCTCGTCAATTCTGCTAGTGAAGGCAATAATGGAGTTGTCTTTGGGGCTTGGCTACGACGTTGTAGCAGAGGGCGTTGAAACAGAGGCGCAGCTCCAACACCTTAAGGCACTCAATTGTCCTTTCGTCCAGGGCTACTATTTCAGCAAGGCTGTGACCGCCGAAGAGGTTCCTTTGTTAGTGATGCAGAATTGGAGTCAACAGCAAGCTGCCTAGCTTGCCTGGTTCGTGCAGAGTCTGGTGGGGTAGCGCGATCTGTAATCGCTATGGTTCTACGCATGCAGCGCGGCGCCATGTTGTTGCAGTGGCTTGTCTATGACTATCAACGACAATAGTGTTGCCTATCTCCCGTGATCAAAACTGGCACGTGGCGGGTAACGCTTCTTGGTCGGTAAAGCGATGTATCTTGCTATTAATGCAGAATGCCGCTAGGTGATTATTTAGTGCGACCAGTGTGTAAGCGGTCATTCAGACCCGTTGTAGACAACCAGGAAAAGATCAGAACGCATGGGGTTTTGAGCAAAGTGCTGTTTCCATAGCCTGGGGTTAACTGCTCGATCGCATTGTTGGGATGAATGGAAATTCGTTGTAGCACATCGGTAAGGTAAACATAAGGATCGATGTTGTGCAGCTTACACGTTGTAATTAGGCTCTGGATAAAGGCTACATGTTAAGCCCCTAGCTCTGTCCAACAAAAGAGCCAGTTTTTTCTACCCAATGGAATAGGCATGAGTGCTCTTTCCACATGGTTGGTGTCCAGCGGGACATCAGGCTCCGTCAGGAATACCCGTAACTCGATGATACGTTCGTGTAGGTAGTTGAGCGCTTTGGTAAACGGTGATGATGGCAGGAAGGTCTTTATTTGTTGTTGCTCCTGCACCCACTGCACAATATCGTCAACTACTGGCTTACTGTGAGTAAGTCGGTACTCTCTTTTGGCATCACTTTCCAGACCACGCTCGACAATCTCGTCTTCGATTTTATACAACCGTGCGATGCATTGGGGCATGTCCTCCACCAGTGCCGGTTCGTCATGGCGAGCTTCAAAGAGGTAACGCCTCGTGTGCGCTCAACACTGTGCGTGGATCAGGTCGGCGGTTTTCGCCACATAAAAGGCGTAGGCACTGTAACCGTCACTGAGCAACGTGCCAGTGAACTGATCATTGAGCAACTCTTCGATTACCCGCCTGGCACGACTATCCGAGTAGGTGAACACGACTTCGTCTTTGTCGCCATACATCGGCCAGTAGTAGCCTGGATGCATTTTGCCCCGACGTTTTTTACTTTAACAGTGTAGGTAGGTTAAAACCATAATTCAGGATTATTGTTTCTGTTGACGTTCTCTGTAATGTCGTGACGGAGCGATGTTATGTGCTAATAATGTTGGATTCTATATGGGCAACTCATGTACAGTAGTTGCGAGGCCAGAGATGTTAAGCCCCTCGAAAGAGCGATATAAAACTAAGGGAGATTGTAGGATAAACTCACGGAGTTAAGAAGTTGACAACAACAACAAATTCATCGTCTCGCTCAGCTGCAAGTGGCGCCAGAGCGGCAGTACATCGAGTTAGCGCAGCTGATCATAAAGCTACAGATACACAGGTACGGCAATCAAGCAAGTCTAATGGTGTACCAACCATTGATCACGCTGATTTCACCGCTAGTGAAGTAACAGGTTTCATCGACAAAGAATGTACCCGACGGCAGTCAAACAAGGTGTTGCATGGGCATCCATCGCCAATGCACTGGAAAGAATTCGAAGCGCCCATCACTGACTACCTAGAGAAACGTGTTGACGTCGCACAGCATAACGACTTTGCTGTCAACTTATATGTAGGTACACCGTTTTGCTTGAAAACAAAACCTGCCAGGTGCGGGTTTTGCTTGTTTCCAAGTGAGGACTATGCAGGCAATAACGGGGTGGAAACTTATCTTGACTACCTTGAGCAAGAGTTCGATATGTACAAGCCGTACTATAAGGACGACAAGCTTTCCAGTATTTATTTTGGCGGGGGTACGCCGAACTTATATCACCCGGAACATTATTACCGGGTGATGGGTTTTGTTGACAAACTTTATGGTGGTGTACCGGATGACATAGAGAAAACACTCGAGGGTATTCCACAGTTATTCAATGAAGAAAAACTTCGTGCAATAAAAGGCGCCGGCTTCAACCGGGTCAGCATGGGTGTGCAGCAACTTAACGATAAGCTGATAAAATACAGTGGCAGAAAGCAAACTCGACAACAAGTTTACGATGCACTGGACAATTGCCAGAAATTTGATTTGGTTTCCAGCATAGACCTAATCTACGGATGGCCAGAACAAACCATGTCTGACATGCTTGAAGATCTGCGAATTGCTGTAGAATGTGGAGTTCATCATTTAACTCACTATGAGCTCAATGTGGCTGGCCGTAGTGATTTTGCTTCAAAGAAAAAACGCGACCTTCTGCCATCCATTCAAACAAATATTGAAATGTATCATGTTGCTAGAGACTTTCTGCTGGCGCAAGGGTATGTGCAGGCCACTCTTTACGATTGGGAACGCAAGCCTTCGCCTGAGAAAAATCAACGCCTGAATCGATATGATTATGAACACAATATGCATAACGTTTTTCAGCATGAAAATGGCAAAGTAAATACCACTCAACAGATGTGTGGAATTGGTTTTTCAGCTATTAATTGCCATGTCAATGGCACTGAAGCATCTGACGAGAGCTGGATTTACATGAATCATACCTCTTTGGCTGGCTACGTAGAAAAAATAGAGAATAAGCAGTTTCCAATTTCACGAGGTTTTCAGTACAGCCATCGGGATGTCAAAATATGCTGGCTGTTTCAGTCCATGCAGACGATGAAAATTAATCATCTTGATTATCGAGAAATATTTAAAGAAAACTTGTTTGATAAGTACAGCGCTATTTGGAGCGAACTTGATAAGCGCGGATGGATATCCACTACTGAAACCGAATTGAAGTTCGAAGGTGATGGGCAATATTACATACCGATGCTGCAATCACTGATCGCCTCAAAGCGTATAGAGCAGCTTAGGGAGTCTCGAAAGTCAACGCTTGAGTCCATAGAAGTCATAATGGATTAACGGCGCAATATGATTCTGCCGTTGGCAAAATACGAAGGCATCTACACTAGATAACTCTGATGAATCGCTATTCCGTAACCACTGATTCAGGTGTCCGCCTCTGCTTGCATCGAGTTGAAGCAGAGGGGCAATGTATTGGCCTAGTGGTGCTGGCGCATGGGATGTTTTCAAATTATCGTACCTGTCGTGGCTTGGCTAAGCACCTTTCTGCATGTAACTTTGAATGCTGGTTATTAGATTCACAAGGGCATGGGTTTAGCGAAAAGGCTGCCGAAGAGCCTGATTTTGAGACCATGTGCCTGGAAGACACAAAAGCGGTTCTGAATTTTTTAAAGAGTCGCAGTGTTCTGCCATTGTGGTGGGTGGGGCATAGTGGTGGGGGGCTTGCCATACTGATGTATCTGGCGCGCAATCAGGGTGACCAGATGCAATTGTCGGGTATTGTCACTCTGGCCAGTCAATCATTCGGTGCGGGGTTCACTTGGAGCCGCCGTTGGTTTTTCCGGCTGTGCAGAATAGCAACTAGTATGGCTGGATCAGTTCCTGGTAAAGCGCTTCGGCTTGGCCCAGAGAACGAATCTGCTGCAGTAATGAATCAGTGGCTAGGTTGGTCGATCTGCCAAACTTGGAAGGGGGCGGACGGCTTCGACTACAAATCAGGGGTGGGTGCTATAAAACTACCGATCTTAACGTTAACTGCCACGGGCGATCGCTACATTGCGCCGGTGTCAGGGTGTGAACTTCTGCACAGTGCGGTGGGCAGTTCAGACAAGCAAATGGTGTGTTTCGGACGACGGTACGGCCACCTTGAAGACTATACCCACTCGCGAGTGGTAAGCTCTCGCAATGCAGCGATTGACGTCTGGCCTTTAGTGAGTGAATGGCTATTGAGCATTCGCAATAATGTTACTGATGCAAATAATTATGGATCGGATCGCCTTTGGTGATTCCAATCACTGCCCGACAACCATAGTCTGCATTAACGCGATGATGTGTTCCATCGCTCGATAAAAGTATGTGTGCAGCTATACTGATGAATGTGTTGTTCCATTTCACATGTTGCCGCCCGACTTACGCAGACGGGGTTGTTGTTACAGTGCTGGCTCAACCGTAGATCGATGCATAAAGCCGCGTGGTTGCTGTTCATTGTCCGCCTGTATGTGGTACCAATCTCCGCTGCTGCCAATGACGTTTACGACCGTGTCTTTGGGTAACGACGTTACGATAGCGCCGTTTTGCTCTGGAGTCTCGCGGACATTACTCCACCATACTTGCACTCGTAAGCTGTCAGGACTGAGGTTTTCCGGAGTGATAGTTGCCGTTGTGCTTAAGGCAATTTGTCGGGATTCCAGCCTTGCAGATGTGTCGTTAGCAGGGATTTCGCGAATGGTAGGTGTATCTTGCGATTGTGCGTCGATAGTGGCTTTGGAGTTCTTGAGGTCAGATAGATTGTATATGGCGGGTGCTTTTTGAAGACCCTCGTAAGAGTCCATTTGTATGATTTCGTAGGCTGTCACATCCGGTTTGCTGAAGTGCGAAAGCGCAGCGCCCACGGCACCCAGAAAACAAGCTGAGGCAACAGCGACTACAAATTTTGGAATTTGGATGCCACCCAGGTTGCGGGGACAATCCCGTAGATCGTCATCGAATACCTGGATCCCTGATGGGCGCGTCTGACCGTCAACAGCGCCCATGAAAGGCTCGTTTGAGGGCAGGTAACAGTTCGGATCTTGCCGGTCGTGGTCGTCGAAAAGATCGGCTGTGTCGCTGTTGGTTTGCGGCATTGTCGGGTCGAAAAGCGAGTTGAACCCGCGCTCGGAGTCGTTTGACAAGTATTCGTCAAAATGTTGCTCAGAACTCTGCCACTC
>JALZUX010000446.1 GCA_023301405.1 Granulosicoccaceae bacterium
TAGTGTGACGTCAAAACCATCGCGTTTTAGGGATGTGAAGTGGCTTGATAGAAAGCTCTTTGCAGACGAGCCTGCAGCGGTTAAATAGACGACTCTGGAGTGGTTCATTGTTGATTTTTAGAGTTTTTGAGTTAGGTATTGAAAAATAATTGGAAGGGTAGCATTAGAAGTTGGCGAGATCCCCGTTTTTTCGTTTTTTAGGGTGATTGAGAGCTGCAGTCTGTGCTGATCTATTGTTTGAAGGGACAGTGTTATTGAGCAACGCTAGCGATGAGTGGTTGAACCTTACATTTCTACGGGTATTGGTTTCGGAATCTAAGCATAAATTCAAATTGCTCCACAACTGTAAATATTCAGTCTTAAGTATGTGGTTTTTGGTTTTGGTTTTGGTGCGGTGGCCGCGAAAAGAATAGCTTTGAGCCTACTTTATGAAATTAGGGGCGCATAGAGCTAGAGTGGTTGTATTGATCTAATAGTGCATGGATTAAATGGGTTTAGGGTAGCCAATTCTAAATGCATTTTTTAAAGCTCGTAGCATAGGAACTTCAACGTATTGATAGAGGATAATTCCTAAAGTTATTGCGGTAACTGGTGCGGCAATGCTTAATAGCAGTGGGGTGGCGCCGGCTTTTAATCCAATCATCACTATTACTATGATAATAGGATTGTGTATAAGGTAGAGCATATATGAGCTATCTCCAATCAATTTAAATACTTTTAGCGCGCGAAAGCTGAAGTAATAATTTGCGGAAACGCCACCCCAAACAATTAACATACTAGGAATGCCGAAGTAAGCTACTCTGATCAATTCTCGCGTTGATTTAAGTGATTCGATATTGTACACGTAGTAGATCCCGCAAATGAAAAACAAAATAATTCCGGTTGTGAGAATTGCTAAGCCTAGGGCGGGTGTTATTTTAAATCTCAGATATAGGAATGCTGCAAGCATACCCATCATAAATTCTAAATTTAGATGGTGTACGAAGTAATAAAAAAGTACATTTTTTTTTACAATAGATTCATATAGTAATGGAGAGATTACATGCAGTCCTAAAAATCCGATGCAAACTAATAGCCAGAAGGCAAGTATAAATCTTGTAATGCGTTTGTCGAAAAATATAAACGCAAAGAACAAGGTATAGAAAAACATCTCATGCATTAGCGTCCATGCAACGGCCAATATTGGTGCTTGATCGCTGGGTAACAAAAGTACCGAATTAATGAGAGTGGTTAAAGTGAGGTCATTATTTTTGCTTAAGGCGGGTACTGCCAACAGTGCAAAAATAAGCAGTGTGGTGACAAACCAATATGTAGGATAAATACGCAGGCATCGTTTGATGGCGTACTCTTTTGCGAAACTTCGAATGCCAATGTGCTTGCTATGTACGAAGAAGATAATGAACCCGCTAAGGACGAAGAAAAAGTCTACGCCAGAGAATCCGAATTTAAAAAAACCGGAGTACAGAATATAGCCAGCTTGAATTTCAATTGCTTTCGTCAGGTGGTAGAAAACTACAAGAATAGCCGCTAAGCCGCGAAATATCTGTAGTGAATCTAAATTTTTAGAGTCCATTCAATTAAAACTCCTATGAGATGGGGGTGATAGGTGCGTAGCCGTCAAGTGGTTGTTTATGAAACATGAAGATAGTGAGGAAGTAGTGTTGGGGGTTTAGGTAAAAGTTTTCCCAATACTGAATGAGAGCGTTCAGATTTCTGTGTCAACCGAGTAAGCCATCAGATGTAGGTTGCTACAGATCCAATACCATATCAAGTCTACCTTCAAAAAAGATGGCCAGTTGTGACAGTGCCAGGTTCCAATTTTGAACTGGCATAGTCCACTTTTTGGAGGCATTGTTTATTCCCAAATATAGCAATTTAAGCAGGCTATTGTCGTTCGGGAAAGCGCCCTTTGTTTTTGTCAGTTTACGAAACTGACGATGCACAGCCTCCACCGCGTTGGTGGTGTACATGATGCGTCTGATCGGCTCTGGATACCGGAAATAGGCAGACAACAGCTCCCATTTTCCTCTCCATGATTTGATCACTATTGGGTAACGCTCACCCCACTTATCTTCCAGTGCATCTAATGCGTCCTCCGCCTCTCCGAGTGTTGCAGCGCGGTACACGGGCTTGAGGTCGGACATAAACTCTTTGTGGTTCTTTGAGGCTACGTAACGCATCGAATTGCGAATTTGGTGAACGATGCATAATTGAACTTCAGTCTGTGGGAAAGCGGTTTTAATCGCTTCCGGGAAGCCTGTTAGCCCGTCTACACAAGCGATTAATATGTCTTCCACTCCACGGTGCTGCAGATCTGTTAATACGGACAGCCAGAAGTTCGCCCCCTCATTTTCAGACATATAAAGACCCAATATTTCTTTTTTGCCTTCAAGTGTCAGCGCCAGAATCGTGTACACGGCTTTGTTTTTGTAGCGACCATCATCTTTAACTTTATAGTGGATCGCATCGAGCCAGACTAAAGGATAATGGCTCTCTAAGGGACGTTGCTGCCACTGCTTGACTTCATCGATGATCTTGTCCGTAACAGCGCTTATAGTGGCTGTGGAGACTTGTATACCGTAGAGCTCTTCAACGTGAGTGGCAATATCCCGATAGCTCATTCCCAGACCATACATAGACAGCATTTTCGATTCAATTTCATCACTAACGCTGGTCTGGTATTTTTTGACTATACTCGGTTCAAAGGTTCCTGCTCGATCCCGTGGTGTCTCTAACTCAAAGCTTCCAGAAGTCGATTTAATCGTTTTCTTACTTTTACCGTTACGCCGATTAGGCACCACATCATTAGCTATGTGGCTGTCCATCTCTCCTTCCAGAGCAGCCTCAGTTAATTGCTTTATCAGAGGGGCTAGAACCCCATCCTTGCCAGTAATAGCCTGTCCTGATTGAAGGGCCTTTAATGCTTCTTCAAAGTTAAATTTTTCTGACATTGTTCAATCCTGTTTTGTATATAATAAAGGATTGACACAGAATTTCTAACACTCCCCAAGCTGCCGCCTATCCCTGACAACGACGGCAGATTGATCCGTATGATTCTGCATAATCTCGGCGATTCCCTCATGGTGCTCTTCCACTAACGCTTCGC
>JALZUX010000447.1 GCA_023301405.1 Granulosicoccaceae bacterium
ATGATCTGCTTCGGAAGCGCTATTTTGGCCAGCTTATGCGATCAAATTCGTTAAAATAAATAGCCATTGGCCTCAATCGATCAGAATAATCTGACTCAAAATATCGCCTCGGAGCTCAAGACCCTTAGACTCAGACAGACTCCCAGACATTCGCCATTAGACGGCCACCTATCCAACATCGCCTTGATCCTTCAAGTACCTCAGCCCCAAGTCCACTCATAAGAAGCAAACAACCCACGGCGCTAAACTAGCGGACCGCACATCGCCGCTGAAGCGCACCATTTTACAGCGCCAAACTCAGAGGATACGGTATACTTCCGGCCACTCAGCTCGTCCTTCCCATCAAACTAGAGGTCAGGGCTACACTACACAATTGGAATGTACACACACCCAACGCTTATGGATGTTTTTTTTACTCTTGATCTAATCGGCACAGCCGTCTTTGCCTACACAGGATCAGTGGCCGCAAAAAAACAACGCTTTCACATACTTGGCGTATTTTATATCAGTTTTTTGACTGCTGTTGGCGGCGGTACGCTACGCGGCTTACTACTGCAAACCCCTGATCTTTTCTGGATGAAGTCTTCCGCCTACCTACTGGTGGTTGGAGCAATAGTCGGGCTGTCTTATCTAATAAAAATAAATACAAATCGATTGTGGTTTTATGTGCTGGATAGCCAGTCACTTGCCGTATTCGTCGCACTTGGCTTTCACCAAACCTTAAGCCAAGGGCAACCATTACATATTGCCTTTGCAATGGGGCTACTAAGCGGAATTGGTGGCGGTTTGATCCGCGATGCCATTACCAGCCAACCACCACAAGCACTGTCTGACCCTGCTTATCCTGTGATGATGACCGCTGCGGCTATTGGCAGTATTGTGTCGGTCAATTTTGGCCTACCCGCCTACGCACTTGCCTGTTTCGCTGTACTGATGGTCGTATTAGTAACTATCGGGCTTAATTACCACCGAACCGGCAGATTGGTTGAATACGATCGTACGGGCCAGAATGACAATCACCACGCGGCACAAAACCTTGATGATGACGGCTCTCAACACAATATTGCGAATCTCAAGAGCACTTATTCAGCGACTGATGTATCGAATACAAACCGGGAAACAGGTACCCGTCTCCGACAACAAATAGCGGCGCCAAACAGAAAAGCAAAATCAGGACTGATGGCCATCGGGCATGCCTGTGGCGTTATCGTTTTATCCGGCATTGCCGGCTTTTATTATTTTAGCGAGTCAATTACCGATGCCACCGCCAATGTACCTGTCAGCGCCATAAAGCTGATAAAGACGCCCCCCGTAGCAAATACATCCGCTTCAAGCACCACCGATCACCTTGCTGATGAAAAACTACAATATCTGGCCACGCTTCAATCAATCGAAAGCCTGCTGAACTCCAGACAAATAGCGAAGGCAGAAAAACTGATTAGCAATGCACGGCTCAATAGCCATGCAGACGCCAGACTGGAACTACTGACTAAAAAAGCAGTCAACTTTACAACGTATCTGGCTACCCTTGATCAAGCTGAGCTTGCATTAGCAAGCAACGATGAAACAAAACTGAAAGAATCTATCACTTTGGCATCAACCTTTGGCTACGCCGATCACAGGCTTAACACCTTAAAAATGAGCTTGGAAAATTTACAGGAACGCGCTGAATTAGAATCCGCTAACAACAACCTGGCGGAAAAAAGTTTTCAACTACATCTGACCAGTGCCAAGTATCATCTGGGCCTTGGCAACATTGACCTTGCTTTTGCCGAAATAGAAACCGCAAAGTCGTTCAGGCTCCATGACCCGAAACTCGACCACATTAGCGAGCAAATTAAAACGGCAAAACTATTTGACTCTACGCCACTGACAGACACTGAGTATGCCTACGCAACCAATCGGTTTTCGCAACTTGAGCGTGCTATTGAGTTGAAAAACATAAACGCAATTACCACTCTCACTTCTGACAGCACACAGCGAAAAGAACTGTTTACCGGCCTGTTTAACCGCTACGTGAAAATCAATACACGCGTTTCCAGCGTTGTTATCGAAAAAAATTCTAAAACAGTCAAAGCAACACTTACTCTTGAAAAGATGCGACTGTCTAACGGCAACATTGCCTATCCATCCGATAGCTATGGAAACATAGAACTCTCAATTCAACGAACCCGACAGGGATGGTCGAAGATTAGCTGGTAAGGCGTAGTAGACTCCTAACCACTTGCAACTGGAACAACCAATGAGCAACACCATTCGTTACTGCGGAGAATTAGCCTTAGTCATCGCCGCTACAATAGCACTTGTCTCTTGCTCTGCTGATGAAGACCAGCAGGCCGGGCTATCAGCAATACAGCTTCCGATGCCTGCCGCCATTCGCCAGATCTCGGCGCTGGAAGACGCGGTGTTATCACTTGAAATTTCCATAAACAATGGCCTTCCCGTTGTATTTAACGGACAGGGTTCAACCGACTCATGGCGTATTTCAATTGATGCACCGGCATCCAGAGAAAACACCATCACAATCACTTGGATTGAAACCATAGACCAACAACGAGTTACGCTGGCGCAACAAGAACAATCATTCACCACTGGTACTACCGCATCCACACTTAACCTGAATAGTGAATATCGATCGACTGGCACAGGCTTTGACTATGACAGTGACGGTGTATCTAACCTGGCCGAGCGACAGAACTCATCTGACCCGATAAGGGCCGACTCCGGGCAATTTGTAATCAATGAACCCGAAACGGTTAATATCACCGGGGGTTGCTACACCATGGGCAGCTCGACCAATGAAGAAGGCAGAGGCCCATCAGAGATTTCCCACGATGTGTGCGTTGGTGATTTTCAGATCGGTAAATATGAAGTCACATTTGAACAATACGATCAATTCGCCACCACCACAAATCGCGAAAGACCCAATGACGCTAACTGGGGTCGTGGATCGTTGCCAGTGACTAACGTTAACTGGTTTGACGCACGAGACTACACGATCTGGCTAAGTGAACAAACCAATAAACAGTATCGACTCCCCACAGAGGCCGAGTGGGAATACGCGGCGCGTGCCGGCACATCAACACCATTTTCAACAGGCAACCAGATAAATGCCGAGCAGGCAAACTACAACGCCCGAATCAGCTACAACGGATCACCTGCTGGCGCTACATCAACCCGCTCTGTTGCGGTGGGATCATATCCCGCCAACCCATGGGGCATCTTTGATATGCACGGTAATCAGTCCGAGTGGACCTGCAGTACTTTTGCCATCCTCTACGACGGTGGTGAATTGACCTGCAACCCAACTACAGGGGTTAACACTTACGCCATTAGAGGCGGTGCATGGAACAACCCCCCGGCAAACATCAGGTCTGCCGTCCGCTTCAGAGACACTCCTGATCGCAATTACTTTTATGTTGGATTCAGAATAGCCATTGGCAACTAAGTAATTAGTACGCGCTCAGAACGAGCGCGTAGAGAATTACACGCCCTATCTGATGGTTGCTGGAAAAAAAGAATTTATAGCCCCGGTGTGTGATTTTGAGTCAGATATTACCGATCAATTGAGGCGAATAGCTGCTTCGCCTTAACAGCACCAACGCTAATAGCCGGCCAAGAGACCGCGCCCGCGGTGGCCATTGGTTTCTGACTCTGACCTAGCGATATTTGACTGCAATCTTGTGTATTTTGTCATTAACAAT
>JALZUX010000448.1 GCA_023301405.1 Granulosicoccaceae bacterium
AAAATGAGCAGCTTTTTCGCTGCTATTAAAAGCACTTGATTGAAAACTCTGCGACTCGCTAGGACTTGTATTTCCGGACAGTCGCCGGCTTATTTGCGACAACAAGTTAAGGCGGCGCCTGAGACAAATTAGTCTCAGGTGTCAAGACAGTTGGCTTAAATAGCAAGTTTTTACTTGGTGTTGTTAAGTGTCAGTAGGTCTTTTGATGCACGATTAACAGCACAGCAAACTGCCACCAATGACGCGTACACAATATTTGAATGCAGCCCGACCCCGTAGCGGGTTTCGGCTTTTCCTATCTGAATTTCAACGTAGCAGGCAGACTGTGCTTCTGATCCGGTGCCGGTGGCGTGCTGGTGGTAGTCAACGACTCTGAAGTCTAGATCAAACTGTTCTTTCAGGCTGTCGACAAATGCATCGATAGGGCCGTTGCCACTACCGGTAATTGTTTTGGGGTCACCGTTACAAAGTATTTTTGCTTCGATAGCACGATGGCTTTCGTCGTGTTGCTCGGCTTCGGTGTGGTGTTCGATAAACTGTAGCGGTGTTACCGACTGAATAAACTCTGCATCAAATGCCGACCAGATTTGCTGTGAGTCTATTTCTTTTCCGGTGTCATCACTGATGCCTTGAATAACTTTACTGAATTCGATTTGCAGTCGACGGGGTAATTCAAGGCCGTGGTCTTTTTCCATGATAAAGGCAACGCCGCCCTTACCGGACTGGCTGTTAACGCGAATCACGGCTTCATAACTGCGACCCACATCGGCGGGGTCAATAGGTAGATAAGGTACATCCCATAATGGGTCGTTAGATTCTGCGCGGGCTTGCAAGCCTTTCTTGATGGCATCCTGATGTGAACCTGAGAAAGCGGTAAACACCAGTTCACCTGCGTACGGGTGTCGGGGGTGTACCGGCAGTTTGTTGCAGTGCTCGGTGGTGCGCATGATTTCGAATATATCTGAGAAATCAAGGTTGGAATCAACTCCCTGACTAAACATGTTAAGTGCCAGTGTGACGATATCTACGTTGCCGGTGCGTTCACCGTTGCCAAACAATGTGCCTTCTACGCGGTCAGCACCCGCCATTAAACCTAATTCAGTTGCGGCAATCGCACAACCGCGATCATTGTGCGGATGCAGGCTTATTTGTACGCTGTCACGACGACTCACGTTGCGTGAAAACCATTCGATCTGATCAGCGTGTATATTTGGTGTAGACATCTCTACTGTTGCCGGTAAATTTAGAATAGTCTGGTTGGCCGGGGTAGGCTGCCACACATCCATCACGGCTTCGCAGACTTCCAGTGCGTATTCCATCTCCGTGCCGGTGAAGCTTTCAGGGGAGTACTCGAACCGCCACTGAGTGTCAGTGTGGCGTGAAGCACAGTCAGCAACGTATTTTGCACCATCGACGGCAATTTTCTTCACGCCTTCGCGGTCAAGCTTGAATACCACTTCACGTTGCACCGTTGAGGTCGAGTTATAAAGATGCATAATTGCTTTGGGGCATCCTTTCATTGCTTCAAAGGTGCGTTCGATTAATGCAGGGCGTGCTTGTGTCAGTACTTGCAAGCTGACGTCTTCGGGCACCAGGTTGTTGTCGATCAGGTGTCGGACAAAGTCGAAGTCGGTCTGTGATGCCGCAGGAAATCCAATTTCTATTTCTTTGAAGCCGATATCCAGCAGCATTTGAAACATGCGAAGTTTACGTTCGCTGCCCATGGGTTCGATCAGCGCCTGGTTGCCATCGCGAAGATCCACGCTGCACCAGTTGGGGGCTTTTTCGATGACTTTGTCGGGCCACTGACGGTCGGGCAAGTCGATCTTTGGAAACGCCCGGTATTTTGATCCTGGATTAATTTTCATGGTTACTTGCTCTGAAATTCTGGTGCAGTCAGGGATTGGGTCGTGGAATGAGGGCTGCGGTGGCTGGCAGTCATTATAAGACACGCATGCACAGGTTTGGCAGAAATGAGTCTGGTGGTAAGGTTCCGCACTTCAGGCACGCCAAAGTCAATGTTTAACGCAGACGCGATGATTTGAGTGGGTTTTGTTGGCGCGAAGGCCGGGTAGTGAGGGGTGTAACTTATTGTTGGTGCGTGGTGGAGATTTGTCATCTCTTCGCCCTTGATCGTTTGCTTGTAGATTTCGTCCTGTGTGGACGACGGATACACGTAACCCGGAAGCCTTAGGCCGCCGGGTTGGTAAGGAGCAATCGAAGTGTTAGGGCGTGAATCATGTTGGAAGAGTATGTCGGGCTTTGCTGGCAGTCAAGTAGCATGAAGGCGATTGCCATGCCAATCGCCCGGTTATTACCTAGCCTGGATTATCCATGAGGATTCGGCGTCCAGAGGAAATCTGGCTAAACAGGTCGGCCAATCCTCTGAGAAACGTGGCCCGCCACGTGCCGAGGAGGATGGGCCGAGATGTGACGCCAGATTTTCTTCTGGCGTCGAATAGACACGCTGCTATTTTTAAAAAGGCGCCCAAAAAGTGGTTTGGAACTGTATACATAGCATATTCGCTAATATTTACTTGTCGCCTTATGAATAATCCGGGCTAGGCTGGTTAATCGACAACCTGATAGTGAGCTTCAACGGTGTTTTTATTATTGATATCAAGAATATCTTGTGGACAACAAGACATCACAGCTATGCAATCGAGTTGGGCGCGCCACAATACGTAGTTTCCGGCGCTTGAAAGCGGTGCATCAAACGACAATGCGCCGTCTGTCTGCCAGGGAATATTCATGAACAGGTTCATAGAGCACGGTGTAAATGGCACGGTGATGCCGAGTTCCAGCAATGCAGCGTGCATGTTGTCGCGGCAGTTGTCGTGGTAATCAGTGCAGCCGAGAAGACCGTAGCGCTCGTTATCGCAGGGTGCCATTACGGTGTCGTGCCGACCTGGAGAGGTATCTTCTTCCAGAGTCATGATGGGACGCCGTCGATTTGTATATAAGTGATCTCCTGCGTCTGGGCACATTTTCAACCACGTGGCGCGACACTGCTCCATGCCGGAGTATTCAGTGAGGTGCCCGGCGACAAACGCCCAGAAGTCCACCACCTGGTGACCATGTGTGTTGATGATTTTAAGCGCTTGCCCTTTATTTACATGGACTGCTTTGCCGCGCCGTGCGGGAATAGTGTGTAGATCTGCCAATGTTGTCTCGCTGCTGTTTGAGGCTTGAGACATCTTGCCAGATTTTCTTCGCTGGCGTTTTTGCAGTGGCGACGTGCGATCTGGCCTTTGCTTATTTTAAAACCTCGTGTGAGGTTGATTCTTTACCGGCGGCGCGTCTTTCACTGCCCGTCACTGCATGCAGCACACCGTCGATGAATGCGGCCGCGCCGCCGTGTCGCCCTGTGTTAAGTGGCGTGAGCTTGCGCCATTCTCGGGTGTTTACGTTATACGCTTCGACGTCATCGTGTGCCTGTTCGCTGGCCGCAGATTCACCACCAATTACCAGTACATCTGATCCATGTGTGACTGTCATCGTGCCGGCACGTACGGTGGGAATATTTGCTTCTCTGCTCCACTTACCAGTGTTGAAATCATAAACATTAGTTCTTGAAACGGTCTTTTGAAAGGTGTTTGGAAAATCACTTTCGCGACCAGCGGCGGCCACCAGTTTGCCATCCGCAATGGCTACAGTGGCGTGGTCTCGTGCATCAGGGGCATTGGCCAGTGTTTTCCACTTACCGGTGGCGGGGTTGTATTCGTCAAACCAACCGACGGCGCCGCCAGAGTGTCCGTTAGTATTGCCGCCAAGCAGATAAATTTTACCGTTGTGCACTGCAGCGCCGGCACCACCGCGTTGTCGATTGGCAGGAATTTCAGAACCTTTGGTCCAGTTGTTATTTTTGGTGTCAAAGATATAGATATTGCTGACAATTTTCTCGACCGGGTAACAGCAGGTAAATGCACCGACAACATAAATTTTAGTGCCGATCGCTACCGGTTGAAAGTGATGCAATTCCATTGGTGCGTTGGCGACAGTTTTCCATTGATTTGTCTGTGGGTCATACATGTCGACAGGGCGGGTTTTACGACCACCGATCACATACAATTTGCCGTTGACCATTACACCACCCGCTTCATGTCTGGCGGTCACTTTGCCATTGGTTTTCAATGTGGTCCATTTGTCGCCAAGGTGATGTGATTCAGTGGTTTCAGCTGGCGCTGTTGGTTCAATGATTGGATCAGCGGGTGCTACATTTACTGTGATTTCGCGGTTGTTGTAGAGCTCACCGTCGCTGGTGTTAAGCTGTAATTTGTAAGTTCCTTGCGCAGAAAAGGTAGCTTGAATGGTAGCGGTATTCAACACTGAAAATACCACGGTGCCAGGCCCTGACGTCTTTGACCAATAGTAGTAAATGTTGCCTTGCGGCAAGCCATCATCAGTGGCAGTTGCCGTGATGGTTACTGCTTTACCTACTTGTGTAGACAATGGCTCAATCGCTGCGATCGTCGGGGCTGTGTTGGTTGGCGGTAACGGCGTTGTCGTAACTGCCGTTGTGTCTTCGATGGGTGTTGATGGTTGAACCGGATCAGTGGTTGTTTCAACAGGATTTGAATTTGGATTTGTCTGCGCTGTTGGTGTCTGCTCAGCGGCAGGCTGTGGCTCAGCATCATCATTATTTGTGGAAACTGTTGTATCTGCCAGGCGGTCTATCATTATCTGGTCAAGCATCAGCCCGGCAGTGGCAGCAGTTATTTTAAACAGATGCTCACCCGGTGTTTTTACTTCAATGGTTAACGACTGGCCGAACACATCGGTGTTAATCCATTGCCACTGATCATCAAAACCGTTCACGGCAAGTTCAATGTTTCCGTCGTCGCTGCCAAACGTCAGAGTGGTTTGTTGCTCGGGTTGTTGCGGATAGTTGCTATCGTGGCGTCCGTGCACGTTCAGTGTATAAGTGCCGGTTTCTAAGAATTTGATATCGTAGGTGAGACTGGGTAAACCATTGTCGCTCAATTCAGCACTATCCTGTGCGACGAGCTTGGCTGCCTGTCCGTTGTCGCTATCGAGTTGAATTGGAAGCCAGTTGAGGGTGGCGCTAGATGAGCGGCCGGTCCAGTCTTCCACTTGCAGGTTAATGTGGTCAGTTTGAACTTCAATAGGGTTGGTTTCGCTGGTATCTTCGCCAGATGAGCAAGCGGCAGTAAGCAAAGCGGTGGCGGTTAATACAAAAACAGTCTTGAAGTTCGACATGAATGACTCGCTAAGATTTGCTGTGATTCGCCATTGTTTCATTTTTGATACACGTTAAAACGTGCATATCTCTCGAAATTTGGACTTTTCAGTTGTGTGTGAGTTTGATTTGTGAGGTGGTCGATATGTTGGGGTGGGTTTCCTTGGTA
>JALZUX010000449.1 GCA_023301405.1 Granulosicoccaceae bacterium
GCTGTCACTCGAGGCCAACAAGAACAGGTTAATAATCAGGATCTAGGGGTGTGGCTTAAGAGCATACGAATGGGTAAGTACCTGGCCGTATTCATTGAAAATGAAATCGATGTGGACGTGCTATCTGAGCTGACTGATGATGATTTAAAGGAACTAGAGATACCATTGGGTTCCCGGCGCAGGCTTCTTAAGGCGGTAGCAGAGGCTGATAACATTCGTGCTGAAGTCGCGATGGCGGTGCAGACGATGTCTGGCGTAAAGTCGAGTAATCAGAAATGATGGAAATTAAACTCAGGGGTTTGTTATGCCACTGATTAATACTGATGCGCTTAAGCAACATAGTGGTGACTACTGCAGCGGTAAAGCGGATGCACTGAGTGATAACTCGATACTGCAGCGTGTCCGTATGCGGCGGCGTCAGTTAGGGCAAATGACGATGGCGCTTGATCGTGACTTTGCTAAGCGCAGGATCCCTGCGGGTGATTACCACATCAGCCGTAAAATTGATGGTGAATTTACTTGCCTTGTTTATAGCGAAGGAGAAGTCTTTACTATTAATCCAGGTGGCACCATTCGCATTGGTGCGCCGTTTCATAAGGAAGCAAAAGAAATTCTCGACGAAAGTGGGGTTAAGTTTGCCATTTTTGCCGGTGAATTGTATGTACGTCGTGATGATGGCAAGCGAGCACGTGTACACGATGTGGTGCGTGTCGCAAGAGCGCCGAAGTCAGAGCAAGAAGTGGCCAGCCTTTGTTTTGGCATTTTTAATATATATGAATGGAATGACGAGCAACGGAGTGGGCGCTATGCAGATCGCTATGATCGTATAGTAGAGCTGTTTAGTGCAGGTGATCGGATTCATCCGGTAGATACTGTTATCGGTGATGGCAGCAAGGCGGTACTCAAACAATTTAAAAAATGGGTAGATGGTGAGAACGCAGAAGGTGTTGTAGCGCGTAGTGATACTGCTGGTGTATTTAAGGTAAAGCCAAGACATACCATTGATTTGGCGGCTATTGGTTTCACTGAAGGTCTTGATGATCGATCTGGCATGCTGCACGATGTTATGTTGGCCGCACTGAGATCGGATGGCACTTTTCATATTGTCGGCCGCGTAGGTGGTGGCTTTTCTGATGACGACAGAGTTCAGATGTTAAAAATGCTTGAGCAACGGGTCGTTGAAAGTGAATACACTGAAGTAAACTCAGATCGTGTTGCCTACCGTATGATAGAGCCTGGCATTGTCTTTGAAATCTCTTGTCTTGACATCATTGCTAGAACCTCTCGCGGCAGCACTATAGATAAAATGGTGCTTGAGTGGAATGAAGAACAACGCCTTTGGGAAGGTATCAGGCGTTTGCCGTTGTGCAGTATTATATCGCCGCAGTTCCTTAGGGTGCGCAATGACAAAACGGCCAATGACGAAGACGTTCGCTTTAGTCAACTCACTGATATTGTACAAATCCCCTCAGCAAATGTGGTTAGTGAAGAATTGAAGCTACCGGGAAGCGAGCTGCTTAAGCGCGCTGTTGCCACTAAAGAGTTGCGGGGCGCCACGATGGTTCGAAAGCTAATGATGTGGAAAACCAATAAAGAAGAGCAATCAAGGGATTATCCGGCCTATGTACTGCACCTAACCGACTATAGCCCTAACCGAAAAGATCCATTGAAACATGACGTTCGTGTCAGCAGTTCAAGTGAGCAGATTGATCAGTATTTTGCTGAATGGGAGAAAAAATATTTTGTCTCCGGTTGGGCGATACTTTAAGTAGGCTTTAAATTCATGAGTTCATTACGAATTTTCAGCTGGAACATTTTGCATGGAGGTGGAGCCCGATGTGAAGATATTCTTGCTGCTATCAAGGATTCAAAAGCACACATAGTGACTTTGCAGGAATTTCGCCACGGCAAAAGTATGCCAATAATACTTGATGGGCTTAAAGAGCTGGGATTGACGACTATCTATGCGCCTGCTACCCGAACGGCGCGCGAAAACAGTTTGATTATTGCGACAAGCCTACCGATGGAGGCCGGGGTATTTCCGTTGCCCCATAGCGGGCAAGTTCACGCGCTTAAAGCTTCTATTGAGCTTTCACCTTTATTGTCACTGAATATGATCGCAGTTCACTTTCCTCAAAAGCGCGCTCAAGTGCCGCTTTTTAATGCGTTGCTTGATCTGCCCAGTGAATGGCTTGATGGACACTCTCTGTTGATTGGCGATTTTAATTGTGGAATACCGTTGCAAGATTCCGATACAAAAACCTTTTATGCTACGCAGATGTTCCAGCAGTTACTGCAGGATGGTTGGAGAGATGCATGGCGTCAACGTTATCCCGAAGCGCGTGAATTCAGCTGGGTAAGTACTCGCAAATCAAACGGGTTTCGCTACGATCATGCGTTAGCGTCTGAACGCCTTAATGATCTGATTATTGATGTGAAATATGACCACGATGTGCGTGAGAAAAAGTATTCAGATCACTCATCAATGCTGATGGAGTTGGACTGTTAAATAAAGCGGCATTGATAACAGCGTGATGG
>JALZUX010000450.1 GCA_023301405.1 Granulosicoccaceae bacterium
CTGGCTTGAACGACAACTCGATGCCCTCAATGAAGACTTACCGGCGCTCAAAGATTTTATCTTGCCCGGTGGCGGGCAGGCTGCGGCGGCTTGTCATCTGGCTCGCACGGTATGTCGCCGGGCAGAGCGTTGTGTGATTTCACTAGGCGCAAAAGAAGAACTACCGCCGCAGAGTATTATTTATCTGAACCGGTTGTCTGATCTGTTGTTTGTTATGGCGCGCGTGCTTGCGCGCAATGAAGGCGGCAGTGAGGTGTTATGGCAAAGTAACCGGCCGCCACTCGACGAAAGCTGACCTGCTCTATAAAGCCTCCGGCATCATCACTCAACCTATTGGCGATCGCATGAAAGAATTTCCGCTCGACCGCACGGAAGTGCGCGGCAACTTTAAGCACTTTCTGACCATCCCGACCCGATGGTCTGACAATGATCAATACGGCCACGTCAACAATGCAAAATATCTGACCTTCTTTGAGTTGGTCATCATGCGCTATTTGGAAGTAGATTCAAATCTTGATTTCAACGCACATGGCGTGCAATGTTTTTCAGTCGAAAACATGTGCCGCTATGTTCAACCTGTTAAATTTCCAGATACGTTGGAGGCGGGGCTTCGGGTAGGAAAACTAGGTAATTCCAGTGTCCGCTATGAGGTAGGGTTATTTGTTGAGGGGCACAATGATGTTAGTGCCGTTGGTTACTTCACTGATGTTTTTGTCGACAATAACTCTGAAAAGCCGGTGTCTATCCCCGGTGAAATCCGCTCCAGGCTGGCAGCACTTTGCTTTGAGTAAGTGATAGAGCTTATTACACCAAACCAGCACCGTTAGGCATGCCCTTAGGATTTCTGTTGTCTGACAGCCCCCTAGAGCCACGCCTAGTGTTCCGCCCTCAATCACCGGGGTGGTTTCAACCGAACCGTTAGGCAACTGTGTTATTAAATGAAAGCACTTGAAATAAAAGGACTGACCAAAACCTATGGTAACGGTCAGGTGGCACTGAAGGGTGTTGATTTAACCGTAGAGCAAGGTGATTTTTTCGCTTTGCTTGGCCCTAATGGCGCGGGTAAGTCAACAGCTATTGGTATTGTGTGTTCGTTGGTTAATGCCAGCAGCGGTTCTATTAAAATTCATGAGTTTGATCTTGCCACCCAACGCAATCATTGCAAGCTGCTGATTGGTTTGGTGCCTCAGGAAATTAATTTTAATGTGTTTGAAACTCCGTTAAATATACTGGTTACCCAAGCCGGGTATTATGGTATCCCCAGAAAAATCGCGCTCGAACGAAGTGAAAAGTACCTGAGGCTTTCAGAGCTGTGGGGCAAACGCAACGGCCCTGCGCGTGAAATGTCAGGCGGTATGAAGCGGCGATTAATGATTGCACGTGCGCTAATTCACCAACCTAAACTGTTAATCCTTGACGAACCCACCGCTGGCGTTGATATCGAAATCCGGCGCACTATGTGGCAGTTTCTACAGGAGATAAATAACAGCGGTACAACAATCATACTAACGACTCATTACCTGGAAGAAGCCGAAACTCTATGCCGCAACGTTGCCATCATTGATAACGGTTCCATTGTCGAGCAAGGCGCCGTCAGTGATTTGCTAAGTCGCTCGATGGTTCAGTCTTTTGTGCTTGATTTAAAAAACACGCCATCACAAGCACCAGTGCTTAACGGCTTTACGGTAGTCAGCTATGACAATCAGCGACTTGAAGTAGAAATGGCGGTTGGCGACAACATGAACGGCCTTTTTCAGCAGTTGGCTGCACAAAATATTGAGGTGGTTAGCTTGCGTAATAAAACAAACCGCCTCGAAGAGTTTTTTCTTCGCCTGGTCGGGCAGCAGAATGATCAGGGCGACACCACAGAGGGTAATACCTGATGCAGTCTATCGCAGCGGTTAATGTGGTGGCATTTAAAACGCTTTTAGTCAAAGAGATTCGGCGGTTCATGCGCATCTGGGTGCAAACCATCGTGCCACCAGCCGTCAGTGCCTTGCTATACATGACTATTTTCGGCACGTTGATTGGTAATCGCGTTGGCGAAATGGATGGGCATCGCTACATCGACTTCATTGTGCCGGGGATAATCATGATGTCGATCATCACCAATTCTTACGGTAATTCAGTCTCGTCATTCTTTGGTGCAAAGTTTCAGAATCACCTTGATGAGCTTCTCATCGCACCCGTACATAACGCTGTTATATTGGCAGGGTTTGTCGCCGGTGGCGTATGCCGTGGATTGGCGGTGGGGTCTCTGGTGGCCGTTGTTTCATTGTTTTTTACCAGCCTGTCAATTGAAAATCCGCTGACAACATTTGCTATCGTCATACTGACATCAACACTGTTTTCTATTGGTGGAGTAATAAACTCTGTGTTTGCCAAAGGCTTTGACGATATTTCGATCATTCCAAATTTTGTGCTTACCCCGCTGACTTACCTGGGTGGAATCTTCTACTCGATAAAACTTTTACCGGATTTTTGGGAACGGCTATCCTTTATCAACCCGGTACTCTATATGATCAACGGTTTTCGCTACGGAATACTGGGAACCTCGGATATTGATATACGAATATCATTTCTGATTATCATCGTTTTTATTGTAATTCTGGCAGCCATTGCGCTGCGTTTGTTGAACAAGGGTGTTGGCATAAAAAGCTGACCCGCATCAGAGGACCCCTTCTTGGCTAAGAAGAAGAAAAAACAGACAATGGCAGACCGCGCTGACCGGCACGCGTTATACCAGGAGTCTGTGCAAGATTCAGAGTTCGAACTCGACTTCGTACAAGATACCTTCAAAGATATTCGTAAACGTAAAGCCGTGACTCTGCGGGAAGACTTTGCCGGTACAGCACGAAGTGCTTGCGTATGGACCAAGCGTGGCAAAAATAACAAGGCGTGGGCGGTAGACTTTGATGAAGAGGTACTCGAGTGGGGGCGTAAGCACAACCTTGCCAAGCTGAAGCCCAAGCAGCAAGAAAGAGTCGAGTTCATTCAGTCAGATGTGCTAACCGTTGATACTCCAAACGTTGATATGGTGTTAGCGTTTAATTTCAGTTACTGGATTTTCCAGGAGCGCAATCAGCTGCTGGCTTATTTTCGCAGTGTCCGCAATTCCCTGAATGACGACGGAATATTGTTTCTAGATGCTTTTGGTGGGTCTGAAGCGCACACTACTCAGGTTGAGAAACACAAGCTTGATGGTTTCACCTACCTGTGGGACCAAAACAAGTACAACGCTCTGACTCAGGAAATGAAATGCCACATCCATTTCAGGTTCCCTGATAAATCAAGAATGGACAAAGCTTTTACCTACATCTGGCGGCTGTGGGGCGGTCATGAAATCGATGATCTTCTGGATCAGGCGGGTTTTAGCAACGTTCGGTTTTATGTGCAAAAATTCGATGAAAAAACAGAAGAAGCGCTAGACGAGTTTGAAGAGACTCGTGAAGTCATTGATCACGAATGCTGGATCGCCTATATTGTGGCTGAAAAATAGTCACCGGGGGGGGGGGTACGCGGGCAGATTGTTGCATTCTGGCCGCAGTATTGTGAGCGACTAGCAGGGGATTAACAGTGCTGCTGCTCAGTGGTTATTCTTTGGTTTTCTAGTCTGCCATTGCGAGTTCAGAATCGTAGTACTTTGTGCGTTTGGCGTGCAGAATCGCCGCCTCACGCGCTTGTATTTTAAGTAACTCGACCTTCGCACCTTCATCTAGCTTTTTGAACAAAGGTTCTCCCTGTTTGGCTAGCAGTCGCAGGGTATCGCCGGCTTCGGCGCTGTCTTGTGCTTTCCACTTCATAAGATGATGGTCCAACTATCCGTCATGATTTCATCACTAGTACGTAGGTAGCGTGATAACGGTACAAGGTACGGGCCGATTCGTTTTATTTTTCAAAATTTAGTGGTGAAACGGCTTTTAACGCTGTAGTCATTGATTTCATTCACTTTGCAAATAACTTTCACATAAAGCTAGCTTATGAACTGCGTGCTAATCAGCGCTGTTGGCTATTTAATGTCAATAATTTAGTGCGTCTGCAAGACCCAAAATGAATTGCTTGATCGTTGAAAAAACAACAAAAACTTACCGGAATACGGAACAATGACACGACAACAGAACAGCGTAGATTCCATCGAGATTGAAAAATTTAATAAGCTTTCGTCTACGTGGTGGAACGAAACGGGGCCAATGTGGCCGTTGCATCGGCTAAACAAGTTTCGTAGTACTGTCATCGAGAAAGTGATCTGCGAGCAACTGAAAATCGATGCCGATGTCGCTTTGCCATTGCAGGGCTTGCAAGTGCTAGACATTGGCTGTGGTGGTGGGATTCTTTCAGAATCAATGGCGCGCAGAGGCGCTGTTGTTCACGGTGTGGATATCAGTCCAGGCAATATTGCTGCGGCGAACATTCATGTGCAGGCGCAAGCGGATATCAAGGTTGAGTACGAGCTATCAACTGCAGAAGAATTGGCAAGCCGTGATCGTCGTTACGATGTTGTGCTGAATATGGAAGTCATCGAGCACGTTGCTGATCTGCCTCTATTTATGACGGCCTGCAATAAGCTGGTAAAGCCAGGAGGGATTCAGTTTGTATCAACTATTAATCGTAATCCGGTAGCGTGGTTCATCGCCATTTTTGGTGCTGAATATGTGTTGCGATGGTTGCCGAGGGGCACGCATCAATACCGCAAGCTGGTTAAACCCAAGGAGCTATTGACGTGGCTTGATGACGGGGAGTTTACCGTTTTCGAACGTACTGGAGTAGCAGTGAATCCGTTTAACCGGACAATGTCGGCGCAAAAATCAGAATGGGTGAACTATATGTTTGCCGCCAGAAAAGCCACATAGGCTATTTACGCTTTGGCCATGCGATACTGACTAAGAATACCATAAGCGATGCGACCACAATGGACGGACCGGCGGGGGTGTCAAGGTTCAGTGAGGACGAAAGGCCAGCCACCACCGCCGCAACCCCTAACAACGAAGCAAAGACTGCCATTGTTTCAGGGCTTGCTGCAAAGCGGCGCGCGGTTGCCGCTGGTATCACTAGTAACGCGGTTATTAGTAGTATCCCGACTATTTTAATAGCCATTGCAATAACAGCAGCCAGTAGCAACAGGTAAATTAATTGAACTGTCTGTGGCCGTTGTTCTTCGGCACGAGCAAGCTCTTCGTTGACAGTACTTGCCAGTAGCGGACGCCAGATAATGGCAAGAATCACCAGTGAGATACCGCCGCCGATACCAATGATCAATAGATCTTCACGGCTGACGGCGAGTACGTCGCCAAACAGGTAGCCGATTAAATCAACCTGGTTACGAGTCATCAGGCCAATGGCGATTAATCCCAGCGCCAGCGTCGAGTGAGAAAGTATGCCCAATAGTGTGTCTGTAGGTAGTTCGGCTCGACTCTGCAGAAACACCAGCGACAAAGCCAACGCGCCCGCTACCATAAAAACACCGATACCTGAATGCACCTGAAGGATGAGTGACAGGGTGATTCCAAGTAACGCTGAGTGCGCCATGGTATCGCCAAAGTAGGCCATACGTCGCCAGATTACAAAGCAACCAAATGGTCCGGTAAGCAAGGCGACTCCGGCACCGGCCAGAAGTGCTCTCATGAAAAAATCATCAAGCACTGTGGTCTGCCGTATCGTTAGGGTGGTTGTGGATGACTTGCCCGTTGGGCGCATGGTTGTGGTCGTGGTGATGTCGGTAGATGGCCAGTGCTTCTGCACCTCGGGCACCGAACAGATCTTGAAACTCGGCACTGTTGGTGACCACCTTAGGGCTGCCTGAACAGCATACATGGCCGTTCATGCAGATGACGGTATCGGTCGCAGCCATGACGATATGCAGGTCATGTGAAACCAGTAATACTCCGCACTGGTATTGCTCGCGCAGGTCTGCAATGAGGCGGTAAATTTCCAACTCGGCATTGAAATCAACCCCCTGAACGGGTTCATCCAGTACTAGTAAGTCGGGTTTAGTGGCGATGGCTCGGGCAATGAGCACACGTTGAAATTCACCGCCAGACAATACTGATAGCTCACGATTTTTCAGGTTTTGCACGCTGGTGGTAGCTAAGGCGGCGTCGATAGCCGCATTACTGTGCCGGTGAGTCAGACGCATAAAGCGTTTTACCGTGAGCGGCATAGACCAATTGATTTCAAGTTTTTGTGGTACATAGCCAATGCGCGTATCGGGCAGTATGCTGACGCTGCCGGCGTGTGGCTTTAGAATACCCAGAATCGCCTTTAATGTGGTGCTTTTACCGCTCCCGTTGGGGCCGATAATAGTCACTATTTCGCCGCGCCGAACTGACAAGTTGACATTGTGAACCAAGCGTTGGCCATGGCCCCTCACGGTCAAGTCAAAAACGTCTACTAAGGTTTCGGGTGGGGAAGAGGTTGAAATCAAGTGAAGGTATTCTGCTAGTTTGACTCCCTATAGTAGCTTATTCAAAAGAAGGGTGTTTGGTCGTCGGTGTGGAGTCGTAGTGT
>JALZUX010000451.1 GCA_023301405.1 Granulosicoccaceae bacterium
TACTAGAGCTTGAAAAAGAGGCAACCGAAAACGCCTACCTACAAAAAAATCAGTTCGTCGCAGCGGCGAGTCACGACATCAGGCAGCCACTACACGCACTAGGGCTATTTATTCACGCACTGCATAAAAAGACTGACAACCCCGAATCACTTGCAATTCTGGAAAAAATAAAACGCTGCCATGAATCAATCAGCGAATTGTTAAACAGCTTGCTAGACATATCCAGACTCGACGCCAATGCTGTCTCTACACACTTGACCCATTTTAAGATCGATAAACTACTAGACAAACTACGTGATGAACAAATTGAAAAAGCGACTAGCAAAGCTATTGATTTTCATGTTTCTTCAGATCAATCAATTGCCTATAGCGATGAGATATTACTGGAATGCATTTTACGAAACCTGATAACCAATGCGATAAACTACACCATAGATGGATCAGTTTCTGTTCATGCGCAACGCCATGGCACGCAAATCAATATACAAGTATCCGACACAAGTCCGGGTATACCTGAACGGAACAAGAAAGCTATTTTTGTTGAGTATTATCGAACCGAAGGTGAGACAGCCAAGGGCTTCGGGCTTGGTCTTCCAATAGTGAAAAGGCTGTGCAAGTTGCTTGCGATCGACTTAGACTTTGACTCAACGGTGGGTGTTGGCACCCGCTTCAGTATTTCCATACCACTTGGCGATGTGAGAAAGCAATTTACTCGAACCACTGCCATGCCCGCTAAGCTTAATTCAAAACCCTCGGTGCTGATAATCGACGATCACCACAGAGTACTCAGTGCAGTGCAAATAGTGTTAGAGCAACATGGCTGTCTGGTGACAACAGCAGAAAGCGAACCACAACTCGCTAAGAAAATGAAGGCCGGAAACATACCGGTAGATCTGCTACTAATTGACTATCAACTAAGTAACAAAATCACTGGCCTGCAGGTAATCAAGTCGATAAACGCCAGCCTTGGTCAACAACTACCGTCAATAATTATTACCAGTGACACATCCTCTGAAGGCTGGCGCGAGATCAATGAAAGTGGGCTTATTGTGTTGCACAAACCGGTACTGGCAAAAACTCTGCTTTCTGCGGTCAACGAGGCTTTGTCTATAACGCTCTAGGCTGCATTTTTTATTAACGATCTTCAGGGTGAATCGGCAGATAAAGTAACAAATGCCAGAGCAATGCAAAATACACTTAACTCAACGAAAGATACATTTAAAATGTCGAAGTAATTAAAGACTAATCAAATTGCACAGCTATTATAATGTTCCATCTGGGGCTATAAACCTCAAGAGATGAGCCCATTGAAGTCCAGCGCAGGTCTAACACCAGACACTGAACGAAACTCCCCAATTTACCCGTCGGAATGCTCCGTGTAGACAAGCATCAAAAAATGCTAAAGTCTTATTTGCCAATCGATTGAAAATTCACGTATGACATCAGCAAGCACAGTCAAACCCCATAAAATGTTAATCGCCGGTCAATGGACAGACGCCGAAGACGGTGCAGTGATTGACATCGAAAATCCGGGACGCCGTACCATCGTCGCGACAGTGCCACGCGCGCAGTCAGCAGACCTGAATACAGCCGTTACGGCAGCCCAAAGAGCCTTTACCAGTTGGCGCAAAGTGGCTCCCCGGGATCGCGGCAAGCTTCTGCTGGAAATAGCAGCCAGACTGGAATCTGATATAGAAACAATGGCACTCACCATTGCAACAGAAACCGGCAACGCGATTCGAACCCAGGCCAGACCAGAAGCAACAGCGGCAGCTGATATTTTCCGCTACTTTGGCGGCCTTGCCAGTGAGCTTAAAGGTGAGCAAATACCACTAAACGAGAACATGCTAAGTTACTCATGCCGTGAGCCGATTGGCGTAGTCGGTGCGATCATTCCTTGGAATGCGCCCGTCCTTCTGGCGGCGTTAAAAATTGCTCCGGCACTTTGCGCGGGCAATACCATGGTAATGAAAGCCGCTGAAGATGCACCACTGGGCGTATTGCTGCTGGCAAACGCCTGCCACGAGGTTCTGCCCACAGGCGTGCTAAACGTTCTCACCGGCTACGGCCATGAATGCGGTGCCGCCCTCGCCGAGCACCCCGATATCGCTAAGTTATCTTTTACCGGCTCAACCGGCGTGGGTAAATCTATTATGCGAGCGGCGTCTGATCGAATTTCCCCGGTATCACTTGAGCTAGGCGGCAAAAGCCCGTCAATTGTGTTTCCCGACGCCAACGAAGACTGGGTGGTAGACGGTATTGTTTCAGCCATGAGATTCACCCGCCAAAGCCAATCCTGCACTGCAGGCTCCCGTCTATTCCTACACGCCGATATATTCGATTCCTTTATCGATAAGCTTGCTACCAAAGCAGAGGCATTAAAACTGGGCGATCCCCTTGATGAAGCCACTGACATGGGCGCTATCATCAATAAAAAACAATTCGATCGAGTCTGTGATTATATTGAAGAAGGTATGTCTTTGGCTGATGCCCACCTGGTCACCGGCGGAATGCCTGATACCGAAGGCCCTTTAAGCAAAGGCTATTATTCCCGCCCAACCATCTTTGCTGAGGCTGATAACAGCTGGCGATTGTCACGTGAAGAAATATTTGGACCTGTGCTGGTTGCCATGCGGTGGACCGATGAGGACGAAGTCATACGCATGGCGAACGATAGCCACTACGGGCTTGCCGCGTTTGTGTGGTCAAGAGATATCGGCCAGGCACTACGCACAGCACACCAAGTAGAAGCTGGTTGGGTGCAGGTGAATCAAGGGATTGGCCAATTGCCCGGGCAATCCTATGGGGGGGTAAAACAAAGCGGCATTGGTCGTGAGTATTCGCTGGAAAGTATGCTGGAAAGTTTCACGCAAAAGAAAAGCGTTACCGTAAACCTGAATATTCCAAAACCACAGGTGTAGCCCCAATAACAATGATCTACCGCGGGCACGGGCTTTCGGCCAGCTAAGCTAGTGCCCGTGCAGAAAGAGTGCGCAGCGAGGTTGTCTTAATAGGGTGAACCCACTACTTACTAAACCCATTTCATACTCAAAAAGGGGTTGTTCATAAATGACTACATAGAGTCGGCAAAAATTGCCGCGCCAAAATCGACCACACTAGCGCCTGTTTCCGGATGGGCACCAGCTGATACGCTCAACCATGTAAAAGAAGAACAACTATTCGCCTCGATTGATCTAAACAGCCATGGATCTCACCGTAGAAATTCCCCGGGTAGGTATTAATCAAAATATTTAGCTTGAACCTTATGCGCTGCTTGCGACCTTACCTCAGACCGATTCATCATCGGCATGACTCAGCAATTTATCAGCGCTGAACTTGAACATTATCAACAACCACTAACGAGAAACAGCCCGCCAGTGAAACTCATTGATACTCACACCCATCTTTTTTCAGAAAAATTCGACAGCGACAGACACGAAGCCATTACACGTGCCATAGAAGCGGGCGTGGAGCGTATGTACCTGCCAAATATCTCTAGCGACACGACATCAGCTATGAACCAGGTTATTGCCGACTTTCCAGAACATTGCTTTGCGATGGTTGGTTTACACCCGTGTCACGTAAAAGACGACTTTCAAACCGAAGTTGATCATGTGAAAAACGAGTTAACTACCGGTCACTATGTTGCGATAGGTGAAACAGGTCTCGACTATCACTGGGATCTAAGCCACAAGGATCAACAGAAAGACGCCTTACGCCAGCAAATTATGATGGCGAAAAAGCACCAACTTCCAATTGTTTTGCACACTCGCGAATCATTTGACGACACCTATGAATTGATCGCAGAACAAAACGACGACACCTTAACCGGCATTTTTCATTGCTTTAGCGGCACAGCAGAAGACGCTGAAAAAGTACAAGCACTAGGCGGGTTTTATGTTGGCATAGGTGGCGTTGCTACTTTTAAAAAAACCACTCACACCACGGTACTACCGCAGATTCCGCTCGACATGATTGTGCTGGAAACCGACGCTCCCTTCCTGGCACCAACACCGTTCCGTGGTAAAAGAAATGAAAGCGCTTTCCTGGTGGAAATAGCAAAGCGAGTTGCAGAAATAAAAGGCATACCCCCTGAGCAACTGGCCGAAGCAACAACGCGAAATGCTCTGCAGGTGTATCAGGCTGATTGTTGAAAACACGCTTTCCTAAGACGCCTCTAAAACATGTAACCCCTCGAATACTAATTATTATTCACAAAAACCGTACACCAATCAAACTTTATTGCTCACCAGCAAGGTAATCTTGGACGGACAGGCACGATAGAGCAACTTGCTCATAAACTAGGCAGCGAACTCCCCGCCTTAATTATCCACGCTAACAACGTATCTATCCCCTAATCCTCTATTATACAGTGACTTACAAGATGAAACCGATGTTGATCAGAGCCAAATTCCTTGTCGTCTCCGCTCTGGCAATCATAGTTTGCGTTTCCTGCGTACGGGCTCCCGTAAAGCCAATATTACCAACAGATTTTCACGCATTCATTGTCGATGGGAATCATCATAAAACGCTAAGAGATTTCGAGGCATTCCTGCGGGCGAACCGAATCACAAACGTTGTACCCACAGAACAGTTGCTTCAACAAGGTACAGATTGGCGAAGCCACAATCTGCCAAAATACGCATTCCCACCTGAAGCACTATGGCCCAGAATGGCTGACACCCTTAAATTGTTACGTCGCTTTGTCATACCGGAGATAGGGCCGATTCAAGTGGTGTCGGGCTTCAGAACCAACGACTACAACAGTATTGCAGGCGGCGCTTTACGTAGCCAGCACCTTGAGTTCTCAGCCCTTGATATAAAACCACTATCAGATATTTCCAAAGAGGAACTTCACACTCTCCTAAACCGTACGTGGCAGACGCATGGTAAAGGGTTAAACATGGGTCTTGGCCTTTATAACAATCGCCGATTTCACATCGACACCGGTGGGCACCGAAAATGGTGACGCTCTTATACTGGCAGATTAGGATACAATGGTTACCCGCTCCGCCACTGGATTGAAATCCTGGACAACCGAAAGCAGTTCTTAACAGAGATATCCACTGACACTGATCACATAGACATGGCTAAATGTGCCCTTATTGTTGCAGGGCACTTTCAACCGGGACTAAACGTCGACGCTGAACTTACACGAATTGATGCTTTAGCAACACAGGCCATTGAGTGGCCGGTTGTAGATTCTAAAACACTTGTTGATTTTTTAGCCAATGGGCAGGGTTTCACTGGCAACAAGCACAACTATCATAGCGTTGCTAACAGTCTATTAAATCATGTACTAACCACCAAACGTGGTATCCCCATAACGCTGGCAATAGTCTATATTACTATTGTCAAACGGCTACAGCCACAGGTTAAGCACCTTGCGATTCGAGGTATAAATTTTCCTGCACATTTTTTACTGGGCACTACCGATCAATACGGTGAACTCCTGATCGACCCCTTCGCTGGTAAGATTGTTGGCCGCGACGAGTGCTATGACATCATCGCCAACCTCTACGGCCAACAACCGGAACACGACGAGCGTTATTTTCAAACAGCCGATAATCGGCAACTGCTTCGACGCATGCTTGAAAATCTAAAATCAATTCATCTGCAAAAGAACGATCATGACTACGTCATCGACTGCCTTGATTTTCAGTTGATGCTATACCCGGAGAATCCAGAACTTCTGCAACAACAACAAGAATTACTAACGCAATTCAGGGGTGGTATCGATACAGGTGGGGATCGACTACTACAGTAGCGGGTTCTTGATTTGTAACTAGCCGCTTCATTTTACCCGAAGTCATGTCACTTACATCACTGACAATGGTCAAGCCACACCAAGGATAGCCGAGCGCCAATAGGTGTGTGTCCTGAGACCCTACGTCTTTAATTGATTAATTGGCAGTTATCACAAACAACAATCAAACTTACACCATTACAAGCAACAATGTTAAAGTGCTACACAGCGTTGATCTTGCAATCGTGTCGAATTACAAGCGTCATTCGACACTACTGCAAAAAAAAGAAACCGGATTCGCAAAAGTTATTCGCTAATTAAAGTTATTCGCTAATTGTGTAGTCGCAAATAGTTACGCGTTTCAATTTTTATATCATCGCGCCCACGGAAATGGACACAGGAGATAAGGAATGGGTTTTAAAAACCTTGGCATCACCGGCCTACTGGCAACCATGTCGCTACTGCAGTCAGGCATAGTACACAGTCAGTCCTGCATTACTGTCGGGGCCAGCCGACTGGAAGCAGCAAATAAAACCGTAGAGCAATGTGGAACAACCGCGAACGATTGTGACCAATACCAGGGAAAATGGTACTGCTCAAGCGATAACCTGAACAGCATTGGCATTGTCAACTGGCTGCAGCAATCAGCTAACATTAACGAATCAATAAGGACCCCCGCTACCTCACAGGCTTCGACTTGCGTTGACTCGGACGGCGATGGCTGGGGCTGGAATGGTGTTGCCTCGTGCAAAACAAGTCAAGATCAACCCAACCTTAATCAACAACTCGCCTGTGTTGACCATGACGGTGATGGCTGGGGCTGGAATGGTGTCGCCTCGTGCAAAACAGGCCAAGACCAACCCAACCTTAATCAACAGCTCGCCTGTGTTGACTCTGATGGTGATGGCTGGGGCTGGGACGGCAACGGGTCATGTGAAACTTTATCGACTTCCAACCCCT
>JALZUX010000452.1 GCA_023301405.1 Granulosicoccaceae bacterium
AATTGTCGCCGTTAATCTTTACGACGGAGATCTATATTTTGCTGACGCGGGCTATCTCAAGCGCAAACGACTTAATGCCGTGGTTGAACAGCCTACCTACACGTAAACAATATTGTTCTAGATCTCGACGCTGTTAATCAAAACGATGCCAGTGCAGAAGAAATGCTCGACCACCTGCCTTCGCACTTAGTGACACAGAGCGATACCGTTCAAAATGCCTCCAAGGCCCCGCAGATCGGTCGCAAAAGGGTGTGTTCGTTAGTTTTCGTCCATTAAGTCAGTGACTCGCCGAAAGCGACGTGCAAAATAGCAGCCCCGCAGAGACACCATCCAACATGGCAACCCCCGGCCAGGCCCCCCTGCACTCAGCTATGGACTAAGTCCCCAGTCAACGTAATAATCGACTGAACCCTACCGACCAACAATCAATGACAAACAACCAACACAAACAAAGCCCTAAGCCATGACTAACACCACATGCTACGACTACATTATTGTTGGTGCAGGTTCGGCCGGCTGTGTATTGGCCAATCGCCTCACCAGCAACCCGAACAACCACGTGCTACTGATTGAAGCAGGCCCGGAAAACACGGCGCTTTCGTTAAAAATGCCCGCAGCACTCCTTACCAACCTACAAGACACCAAACACAACTGGGCGTTTTTAGGCGAGCCTGAACCGCAACTCAACAATCGTCAACTACAGCACGATCGCGGCAAAACACTGGGCGGATCATCATCGATTAATGGCATGGTGTATATTCGCGGCCATGCGCTGGATTTCGAGGGCTGGCGTCAATCCGGCTGCGAGGGCTGGAGCTATGCCGATGTTTTACCTTACTTCAAACGAATGGAATCGTATGGCGGCGGCGGTGATGAATTTCGTGGGGTTGATGGTCCGCTGACCATACCAAAGATAACTCCTACAGAACCACTGGCGTTGGCTTTTGTTAAAGCCGGTGAGCAGGCGGGGTATCCAACCACTGATGATATCTCCGGCTTTCAGCAGGAGGGGTTTGGGTCACTGGATCGCACCGTGTACAAGGGTGAACGGCTAAGTACGGCACGTGCGTATCTGGACCCTGCTCGCAGTCGCGCTAACCTCACCGTAATCACTGGCGCACATGTACACCGTATTGCGTTGCAAGGCACCACCGCGACCGGTGTAATTTACAGCTTAGGCAACGGCCAACAGATCAACGTTAACGCATCAAAGGAAGTCATACTAAGTGCTGGTGCGGTAGGCTCTCCGCACTTGTTGATGTTGTCTGGTATAGGTCCAGCAGACCATCTACATTCACAGGGGATTGAACTACTAAAAGACTTACCCGGTGTAGGGCAAAACCTAAACGAACACCCTGACTTTGTATTGAAGTTTAAATGCCTTAAACCTGTATCTTTATGGCCGAAAACCAAACCACTTGCAAAGCTTACCGCCGGAATTCAATGGCTCTTAAATCGCCAGGGTATTTGCGCGTCAAACCACTTTGATGTAGTCGGCTGTATTCGATCAGCCGCCGGTGTTGAGTACCCTGACTTACAACTGACGCTATCGCCTATCGCTGTCGACGACGACACTTGGGCGCCACTACAGGAACATGCCTTCCAAATTCATGTAGGTTTAATGCAAGCCCATAGCCGTGGAGAAATCACATTAAGGGATTCAAACCCGGCTACGCCACCGCGTATCTTGGTTAATTACCTTCAGGATGATCGTGATCGCGAACTCATGCGCAAGGGCATCAGACTCATACGCCAACTGGTCGAGCAAACCGCATTTACAGAATACAAAGGTGCTGAAATATATCCAGGGCCTGACGCTCAAACCGACGAGCAACTAGATCAATGCCTAAGCCAAAGTGTCGCTACGCAATGGCATTTGTCTGGAACGGCTAAGATGGGATTACGTACAGACAATAGTGCCGTGGTCAACCCTGACGGGCTTGTTCACGGCATAAACTGCCTACGTGTTGTTGACGCCTCGATAATGCCTACGGTGACAAACGGCAATACAAACTGCCCTACTATGATGATTGCTGAAAAACTCAGTGATGTCATTTTAGGGGTGCCTGCACTGCCACGTAGTGAAGCTGATTTCTGGACAAACCCGAACTTCGAGTCCAGCCAGAGATAACCGCACGCCACATTATCAGTCTTTGCTGAACTGTTACCCTGAGTCATCAACAAAATATTTTTTCAGTGAGTTTACTGCAACAAAAGCAACAAACTGCCTGGGCATTATAGGCGTTAAGGATCAATCACTTAAAAAGGTTCCCACAAGGCAATTTCAACCTAAAAGAAAACGTCGACTGTCTACCCTATCAACTTTTCTGTTTAAGTTATCAAGACTGCTTTAATAAACCATCGCCTTATTCGCAACGGACCATTGCTGCACTCAAGTTAAATAGATCCAGTCCGATATTTGACGGTACCGTGGAGCCACCGACACAATTATTAACAATAGCCAAAACTATCCAAATCGGGGTAACACTGTATATCGGCCTTGCGTCTATTGAGCTCTCCACTCCTTTAATGCCCAGGTGTTGTGCTAGAGATCAATAGAAATACATATCAACCATCACAGTAATAAACACTATTATGCTAATCATGCTTGCACCGAAATCGGGGTCGTCGCAAGGCTGGTAAAGCGGCTCTTACACTATCGACTTCAGTAGTAGCCATTCGATAACAGATTGCAGACTAGTTAACACAACATCAACAATAACAACAGACTCCGCCATAGGCATTGAACTAATAATGACAGACACTCAAAATCAACCGCCAGAGAAGACAGATGGCATGAACACACACACCTTTGAGTCTGAAAGCAGCTCAGGGTCACCCATGCAATTATCCCAAAGCAACGCCAACTCGTTAGAAGGTTTGCATATACTGGTGGCAGAGGACTGCGAAATTACTCAAGTAGTGTTCGAAACAATGCTTGAACAATTTGGATGTGTTATCCAGGTGGTTGAAAACGGGCAACAAGCAGTAGAAGCAATTCAAGACGGTAGCTTTGATATTATCCTGATGGATGGTCAAATGCCGGTTATGGATGGCTACACTGCGGCTGAACTCATACGTAAGTCTGAGGGTGCCAATGCTGGAAGAATCCCGATTTTGGCCGTTAGCGCCAGCACCTTGCCTGATGACATGCAACGTTCTCAAGATTGCGGTATGAATGAATTTATGTCTAAACCAATCAAGGAAGAGCAACTACAAGATATGCTGCTACGCAACCTGCCAGGTGGCGATACAAAAGTCGCGTAACCGCTTTACCGAATCAGGCTTCCGTTACTTTTAATTTGGCCTGGATATATTCTTTGTGTGGCACGTGGATCAGCCCGCACAGCTTACGGATCATAGATTCTTCATATTTATCTAGATCTCCGTCAGCAAACGCAACTCGCCACATTTGCTCGACTAAAGAAAGTTTTTGCTGCCGACTGAATGAGGCATTGATCTGACGTATCTGCTCATGCAGTGACACCATTTGCTCAGTATCGTTCTGCGCCGCTGTTATTATTTCTTCAATTTCTGCAGTCTCTATAGACAAGCAAGATACCTGTATTGCCTGACGGATGGCATCTAGTTCGAGCGGATCAATGGTGGCGTCTGATCGGGCAATTTCTATCAGCAGTAAAGCCCCAAGCCGTTCTTCCCAGTAGGCGTCAGGCTCTTCACTGTCGCCGACCTGGAGATTTTTGATCCACTGTAGGAACATGATTATTTCTCTGCAATTGTTATGTTGATAGCAATACACACCTTACCAAACGACTATTGTGGTCAGGTGACAGTATATTGCAACCTATAAAGCGTTCGGCGGTCGCAGTATACC
>JALZUX010000453.1 GCA_023301405.1 Granulosicoccaceae bacterium
TTACTATAGTAATATCATTAGTGCTCGATGTCAGAGACATCGCTATGATGCTCTTAGGAATTAGGCTATAGATGTAAACAATTTTAGCGGTTTACAATGGCTATATAGGTAGATAATTCTTGAAAATATCCGTGGTACTGTTACCCGGCCTAAACGGCACAGAGGGGTTATTCAAACCTCTTATCGATAATACACCCGAAGACATAAACGTTGTCGCAATTCCCTACCCGACACACGAAAAATACAGCTATCCAGAATTAGCAGACGTCGTAAAAGCAAAACTACAAGAGCTTGAAACTCCCTTTATATTGATTGGTGAATCATTCTCGGGGCCTATCGCATTGATGCAATGTAAACATCAACTTCAGGGGTTAGTAGGTATCGTGCTGGTTGCAACATTCGTTACTGCTCCAAACATCGGCCTTGGACGGTTTCTGCCATGGCACTTCGGTTTCAAACTCGCTACACCCTTGTATGCGATTAGGCAATCCATTAGCACGGGAGTTACCCGCCAATTTATACAGTCAATTTCAACCGAACTGCAAAAGGTTGCACCAAGCGTATTGGCGCATCGTATTCAAAGTATCTTTAACGTTAATGTTATTCAGGAACTCAAAGACTGCCCAGTGCCCATTGTCTATTTTAGGGGCACCAAAGATATCGTTGTGCCATCCAGAAACCTAAAACTTATTTTAAAGTATAAACCTGACGTTCAAGTAGCACAGTTCGATACACAGCACTTCCTGCTCCAGTCAAAACCACAACAGGCGTGGCAGGAAATTTTATCGTTTATTCAAACTATAAACGCCAATGGTGAGTGATCAAACACATACGGTATTTAATTAAAACTCACCTTTACGCAGGGCAACCCTTCTCACTTTACCTGTTGTTGTCATTGGCAGCGCCTCAATGAATTCAACATGGCGGGGGTACTCGTGCTTAGCTAGCCGGGCTTTCACCGAGTTTTGTATTTCTTTCGCCAACTGATCAGAGGCTGTCACTCCCTCAGCAAGCACAATAAACGCTTTTATTGCCTGCCCTCTTAACGGGTCATCAACGCCTATCACAGCGCACTGGGCCACTGCCGTATGCTTGAGCAGACTGTCTTCAACCTCACCGGGACCTACGCGGTAACCGGCTGTAGAGATAACATCGTCGTCTCGGCCAAGGAACCACAAATAACCTTCCTCATCACGATGGCATAGATCACCTAAACCCCAGTAGTCACCACGGTATTTACTAACAGTGGCGGCTTCGTTATTCCAGTAGCCAAGAAACATGACCGGGTCATCGCGGTGGGCCGCAAGCTCACCGGTTTGACCTAGCGGCACAATATTGCCCTGACTATCAACCGGTTCTACACGATGACCGGGATAAGCTTTACCCATTGAGCCGGGCTTTACCGGATACAACGCAGAGCAATTACCAACAATGTAATTGAATTCAGTCTGCCCGCACATCTCGTTTATCTGTACGCCAAAAGTACTTTCTGACCAATGGTAGATCTCTGCGCCAACCGTTTCACCGGCAGACATAATGCTGCGAAAATGCAAATCAAACTGATCAATGACATCACTTTGTCGCAACATTTTTAAAGCAGTTGGTGGCACAAAACCATTGGTGACACGATACTTCTGTAACAGGTGGCAGACTCGTTCCGGATCAAACTTTTTAGTTTCATAACCCAACACCGGTATGCCGTAATACCATGATGGCAACAACGCGTCTAACAGCCCGCCGGTCCACGCCCAGTCTGCCGGTGTCCAGAAAACATCATCTTTAAAGGGAAAAAAATTCTGCGATAACTCAAAGCCCGTTAAGTTACCAATAAGGCAACGGTGTGCACCTAGCGCGCCCTTAGGGGGGCCGGTAGTACCAGAGGTATAAATAAGAAACGCCGGGTCATCTGCGCTTGTTTGCACCGCCGTATATTTATCCCGCGACTTAACTAATAAAGACTCAAGGCCTGCAGAAGTGATGTGATCATCGCAATCAATAATTATTTCAAGATCAGGTAGCTCTGGCCTGAGTGATTCCAGCAGTTCGCGGTGGGCCGAATCAGTGATTACTACCTTTGCACCACTGTCTTGCAAACGATACTTAAGCGCATCCTCCCCGAACATTACCGATAAAGGCAGTGAAATCGCGCCGGTTTTGTAGGTGGCCACATGGGCCAATCCCGCCTCATACCGCTGCGGTAAAACAATGCCAATGCGATCACCCGGCACAACCCCCAGAGCAACCAGTGCGTTTGACAAAGAATTGGAATCCCGCTGCAACTGACCAAAGGTATATTGGTGGGAGCCGCCGTGGTCGTTCTCGTAGTAGAGCGCAATGCGTTCACTGTCGATGCTTGCAAAGTGACTGACTGCAACACCTATATTGAACTTTTCAGGAATGCTCCAGCGGAAACTGCTGTACAAGTCATCATAGTTGTACTGACCCGGCTTAAATAATTGCACTTGTAATTGGCCTGTTTAATCTTAAATCGCAGTGTTTCTGATCTTGAATTAATTGACTATAACCTGAGCATCACAGCGTGCATGACCAGAGTAACTGCACAAGCAACTAACCGCGAGTATTAGGCGGATCAGCAATACTTGAATCCCAGTCTGGCGTAAAACTTAAAATATGCACACGCCCCGGCAGAGTGGCATTAAACATATTATTGTGCCAATAGCTTGCCTGATACAAATGATCATCTTCAGCAAGCTCAGCCACCGCACAATTTAATTTAAACGTTTGCTGATACTGCTGAAACACCAACTGACAATCTTTTTCAGAAATCAGTAACTCAGCAAGCTCAGACCCCAATACAAAAGTAGCGGTCATTCTTTCATCAAAGTTTTTCGGGTACTGGTAATACGCAGAGCTCAATATCTTCAGTGCCGATTCCCGCCGAATCTTAGGGTCAAACGTTTTTTTCACTATGTGGCGAAATTCGCTGGTAATTTCCACCGGGTCTGCCAAGACAATATTAGTATTCAGCGGCCCAAGATCACGATCACTGATCTTTACAAACACACCCGCCTGCATACCCGAGCTTGGCTTGCCCTCTTCCTTGCGCACAGCATGCTGTCGAAGTCGGCACTGCCAACCGATAAAATAGTCTTTAAGTGGATGGTTTTTGTCGGTCATATCAATCAGCCTTTGCACCCTGTTCTGTTCAACAGTGTATTGCAGTTTCCAGTGTTTTTGCGAGAAATTTTCGGTTAAATACAATGCTGAGCGGTTGAGTTTTGGGGAAGTCTATTTGCGGAAATACAGGCGCAGAAGATTACCAAATCTGCCCAACCACAGCAGTGCTAAATACCACTGAAATAGATTATTCAACTTGTTGATGCAAGGAAACCAAAAAACGTGCGCCTAATGGAAACCCGGCGCGTAAGCGATGCTTTTATAAGCCGTAGCGTTCCGTCCACACGTTTATTACCAGCAATGGCCGAAGGCGAGCCTGTCGCTCTACCTGCCGTCTGTTTGGCTTTATCGATTAGCAGTGGAAGGGGTTGTAGCGATAGGACATCGCGTAAAGCGAAGCTGCACAAGGATGTGCTTCTGAGCGACCCCTGAACTGTCAATCGATAAAGTGGCGTTGCCGTAGGGCCATAAGGTCGAAAAAACACTTTTCGTTAGTTTTCGTGTTCGAAAAGTGACTCCGCCGGAAGGGCACATCTAAACAGCAGCCCCGTAGGGACACCATCTAAAAAAGCAGCCCCCGCTAGGTCCACCAAAGCCAACATAACAGCCCCCATAAAAAAGGCCCCAAACGGGGCCTTAATCAATAAGCTAAAAATAAAACGCCTTAGTACCGATTACGACGCCGTGCGACTTTTGATCCCACTCTGATTTCGTGGATGATGCTAGATACCACCACCACTACCAGTACCGCACACATCGCCCAAAACAAACCTTTGAGCATGCCTGGGTTATTGGCAAAAGTGAATATGGCCGCAGCACCTTCCATTGCTTCAACAGGACTTGAGTTCATTTACGATCTCCTGGTTGGTGGTTGTGGTCGATCCAGATTTTCTGGTCGGTCTCGCATTGGTGAATCATTACGTCGCGGTGGAGGTGGTGGTGCATCACGATGACTTCTCTCGTGCGGTGCGACACCTTCTGATCTGCCACCACGTGATGGCGATTCGGTGGCTTCTTCCCACACTGCAAACTCTGGATAAGCTCGTGACGGGATTTCAGCTGGATCTAATCCGAGTAGCTCGACCTCGTTGCGCACTCGCAGTAGACCGAACATACGAAGAAGATAACCTAATATTATCGCTGGCACAAATCCTAAAGCTGCTAACGTTGCTGCACCCTTTAATTGACCCATGAAGCTGATCGCTGGAATGTCACCTACAGCGGGATAACCGGCGCAGAAAATACCGACCGCAAGCACACCCCAAACACCGCAGACACCGTGTACCGCAACGGCACCAACTGCGTCATCAATACCCATCTTTTCAATAGCTTTCGCAGCAATCGGGATTATGCAACCACCGATGAAGCCAAGCAGGAATGCCAACGGCGGGTAGAACAAGTCCAGTCCAGATGCTACTGAGAAAATTCCACCCAATGCTCCGGACATCATCCAGAAAGGATCACGAGTCAGGAAGTAAGCACCGATGATACCGCCAGCCATGCCCATTAAGGTGTTGAACACAAAAGAAGAAAGGTTTGACGGGATGCCGTAAATGTTAACCCATTGACCTACCGGATCGTAAATAAGACAAGCTCCCAGGAACCCGAAAAAGCCAAGGATAATTAGCATTAGGCCAGTGACAGTCAGCGGCATGTTGTGGCCGCGTAAATCATTAGCTGAACCGTCAGCGTTGTATTTACCAATACGTGGCCCAAGAGGTATCAAAATACCCAGTGCAAAGAAACCGGCTATCGTATGCACAACACCTGCTGCGGCAACATCACGGAAACCCCACTCCAGGACCATCCAACCTGCTGGGTGCCAGCCCCACGCAGCGCCAAGTATCCAAACCACTGACCCAAGGAATACGGCAGTGATTATGAACGCGCTTAGCTTGATTCTTTCGATAACCGCGCCAGAGTAAATAGAGGCAGTGGTACAAGCAAATAAGGTGAAGGCAGCCCAGAAAACGCCGGTTGCCTGATCCTGAAGGTTCGGACCCATGCCATGGCTCCAGGGGATGCCACCCTGCCCGTCACCGGCCAAATCAATTGAGCCAATCAGGTCAATGCTGCCGTCGGCCATAAAGGGCCAGTTGTAGCCTGACAGGTAGATAAACCAGCCAAACGCAAAGAAGGTTGGGATCATGAAGGCAAAAGCCAGTATATTTTTAACACCTGAGGCCAGCGCATTTTTGCTGCGCGAAGCGCCCATTTCGTAGGCAAGGAAGCCCGCGTGAATAGCGATCATTAACGCTGTACACCACCAATAATAAATCTCAAGATTAATGGATGTATGCCCGGCAAGCGCTGCGTCAATCGCGGCTTGCACTGCTTCTTCGTTCATAGACTCCCCCTGTGTGTGGCACGCCTACACTGTTGTATGCGTGTATCAAGTGGTGCGCTGTCAAGTCAAAATGACGTAGTTAGACAAGTACACCATGTGTTGTGACTACATGCGTTTAAGTTACGCTAAATTATTCACCCGCCTAGTATTTATGACAGCGAAAAATTTAGCAAGACGTATGTGGAGGGTTTTCAAGTCTTGATTGGCTACAAACGTCATCCCCACGCATTCGCAGCGGTGAGCCAGATAACTTGTAGAAGAAGGGAAAACTATAACAAAGCGCCTATGGATGTGCTTCCAACCAACCATCAGGCAAGTGTTTAAAACAGCAGCGCCACTATTCACGAATAACGACGGTTTTTTCTTTTTTAACTCGGCGCTTTCACATCTCGCCTGGTCAAGCCTGCCACGTGGTGAACCGCGCTGCTTGCTTGACCAAGCGATCTGTTTTGCACAATCTTCGCTATTTGACTGCTAATTGGCAGCCGAATAGCAAATGCCCGTGAACAAACGGGCTATTACAACTTAGAACTTTGCATAAGCCTTGTTCAGCTCAACCATGGGGTGGGACGGTGACATCTGAAACTTAATCAGCAACTCGCGTGCGATCATGTCTCTGTCCTGTTGGTTGTCTGGCAGCTTCATTTCTTCAGGAACCGTAACCCAGCCGTTGATATTTCTATCAAACACTGCAGCCCGGCTCTCTTCATAGCCCATATGAACATCCTCAAGCCAGTTTAGATCCTGCCACCCCATGGTTTCCATGTACTTGGCAAGAAACGGAGTGATCCGTGCGTAATCAGGAACCAGATTTACATCGTATCGGTAGCCGATATGCTGACCAATGGTTTTCTCGCGCTCAGAGTCGAGGCCATCGGTATTGATGAAATGATCAATGTCATCTTTTTTAGCCATAGTGTATCTCCTAGTAACGAGTCATGTCGGGACGACCAACAGTGTGTTGCGAACCAGCCAATGGCACTTGCGCCAAAGCCGATGCTTCCATCGTCAGTGCCGCCAGATCTTCAGGCTCTAATGAATGCATGTAGGTTTTGCCGCAAGCACGCGCCAGCAACTGGGCTTCGATGGTCAAGGTGTGCAGGAAGTTGTAAACACGCTCTGCAGCAGCGTCAGGGTCAAGCCGCGCTCGCAGCTTAGGGTCCTGAGTTGCCACGCCAACAGGACAACGCCCGGTATGACAGTGGTAGCAATGCCCTGCTTCAACGCCCATTTCTTTTTCAAAGTCAGCTTCAGGGATGTCTTTGTTACAGTTAAGCGCCATCAACGACGAGTGACCGATCGCTACAGCATCTGCACCCAGTGCAATGGCTTTTGCCAAATCACCACCGTTACGAATACCGCCGGCGTAAACCAATGAAATTTCGCCAGTCTTACCTACATCATCCAACGCTTTACGCGCCTGTCTGATCGCAGCGATACCCGGCACGCCGGTTTCTTCAGTGGCGATATGAGGGCCTGCGCCTGTGCCGCCTTCCATGCCATCGATGTAGATCACATCAGGGTCACACTTGGCCGCCATTCGCACGTCATCATAAACACGCGCCGCACCCAGCTTCAGCTGAATAGGTATTTCCCAGTTAGTCGCTTCACGGACTTCCTGAATTTTAAGCGCCAGGTCATCAGGACCAAGCCAGTCAGGATGGCGAGCGGGTGAACG
>JALZUX010000454.1 GCA_023301405.1 Granulosicoccaceae bacterium
GATCTCGCGCAGGCCGAAGCGGTTGCAGATCTTATCGAAAGTACCAGCACTCATGCGGCCCGCGCGGCAGTAAGATCGTTGAGCGGCGATTTCTCAGCGGGTGTGGCCGACATCACCGAACAGCTTATTGGTACACGTGTTTATGTGGAAGCAGCATTAGACTTCGCTGAGGAGGAAATAGACTTCCTAAAAGATGTTGCGCTTGCTCAAAGACTATTAGCGTTGCGATCTTCTATCGATCAGTTATTGCGAAAATCGACGCAAGGGTGCTTGATGCGAGAGGGCTTGACTGTCGTTATCGTCGGTGAGCCCAACGTTGGGAAATCAAGTTTACTCAATTGCCTGACCGGTGAAGATACCGCTATAGTGACAGATATTGCTGGCACTACGCGTGATGTGCTGCGTGAGGAAATAATTATAGATGGTCTGCCGGTACACATAATCGACACAGCCGGTTTGCGTGAAACTGAAGACAAGGTGGAACAAGAGGGGGTTCGGCGTGCAATAGAACAAATTGAACGAGCCGATCTAATACTGGCAGTTCAGATTGCCGGTCAGAATGCCGCCGATATTAACCAATTGTCTGTGGTTAAACTGCCAGATAATATTCCTGTGACCAGAGTGTTTAACAAAAGTGATTTGGTTAAAGACACTGCAAACGCTAATGGTCTTTTAGTGTCTGCCAGGACAGGGCAAGGAGTTGACCAACTACGAGCACACCTTAAAGATTGTGCGGGCTTTGAACAAACACCTGAGGGTGCGTTTATGGCACGACGTCGCCACATAAACGCGTTGCAAGCGGTAAAGCAACATGTCGCCATGGCGGACACAAACCTTAATGAATATGCTGCTGGCGAATTGGCCGCCGAAGAGTTGCGTCTGGCTCAGGGCCAATTGAATATTATTATCGGGGAGTTCAGTAGCGATGATCTACTGGGTGAGATTTTCAGTAGTTTCTGTATCGGTAAATAGATGTTTACGGTCAAAAACCCAAGCGCTTCCAGCTAACACACTTATAAACACGGTACACTGCTTAAAACAAGTATTAACCAGCACCATGGTCTAACGTTGGTATGTTGAAAAAAATGACAAATTCTCTTCAGTTTGATGTGATCGTTGTTGGCGGTGGACATGCTGGTACCGACGCGGCGCTGGCGGCAAGTCGCGCTGGTGCTCGAACATTATTATTGACTCATAGCATCGAAACCATTGGCCAAATGAGTTGTAACCCGGCTATTGGGGGTATCGGTAAAGGTCATTTAGTAAAAGAAATTGATGCACTTGGCGGAGCTATGGCACAAGCCGCCGATAAGGCCGGTATTCATATTCGTACCCTTAATGCGCGCAAGGGACCGGCAGTCCGCGCTACCAGAATGCAGGCGGACCGTGCGCTTTACCGGGAAGCCATCCGGACAGTGGTTGAGAATCAGCCAAACCTGCAAATATTTCAGCAAGGCGTTGATGATCTAATCATTGAGGGTGATCGCTGTACTGGTGTGGTTACTCAATCGGGTTTACGGTTTAAAGCCCATGCAGTGGTGTTGACGGTAGGGACTTTTCTTGGCGGCAAAATTCATATCGGTGATGTCCAACAAGCTGGCGGTCGGGCAGGGGATGCCCCATCAATTGCCCTGGCCAGTCGACTACGGGAAATGCCATTTCGTGTAGGTCGTTTGAAGACCGGCACCCCACCTCGGATAGACGGACGCAGCATTGATTACACTAAACTGGAAGAACAACCGGGTGATACGCCGCGACCGGTGTTTTCCTATTTGGGCTCGACCGATGATCACCCATCGCAGGTGGTTTGTCATATAACGCATACCAATGTAGATACCCACAAAATAATACAAGATAACCTTCAAAAGTCTGCCATGTATTCTGGCAATATCGAAGGCGTGGGGCCACGTTATTGCCCATCGATTGAAGACAAGGTAGTGCGCTTTGCAGACAAAGATTCACACCAGATTTTTATTGAACCGGAAGGCCTGAATACACACGAAGTTTATCCCAATGGTATTTCCACAAGTTTGCCTTTTGATGTTCAGCAGGATTATGTGCATAGCATCGTAGGTTTCGAAAACGCTCACATTACTCGAGCGGGCTACGCCATCGAGTACGACTTCTTTGATCCGCGAGATTTAAAGTCATCACTTGAAACGAAGTTTATTAATAAGCTTTATTTTGCAGGACAAATTAACGGCACAACCGGTTATGAAGAAGCAGCCGCCCAGGGGTTAATCGCCGGGTTAAATGCAGCACGGGATGTGAAAGGGCTTGCACCATGGACGCCCCGGCGCGACGAAGCGTATATAGGTGTTTTAATCGACGACTTAATCACTCGTGGAACACTTGAGCCGTACCGGATGTTTACCAGTCGTGCTGAATATCGTTTAATGCTTCGAGAAGACAACGCCGACTTGCGCTTGACCGAAAAAGGTCGCGAACTTGGAATAGTCGATGATCACAGATGGCAGCAGTTCAATGATAAGCGCGAGCTGATCAAGCAAACTCGCGACTCTCTATCAGCCTTTTATATAAGAGCAGAAGATAAAAATGCGAAGTTAATCGCTGAAAAGTTTAATGTGGCGGTTCAAAAAGACCAGCACGCTATCGATTTATTACGCCGCCCCGAAATCAGTTGTGCAGGTTTGCAATCACTTTTCCCGGAACATTTCCCGAGTACCGATTTACAGGTACTTGATCAAGTAGAAGTTCAGGTTCGATATCAGGGCTACATTGAGCGGCAGGTAAATGAGGTAGCTCGTCAAAGCCACCAAGGTGAAACAGTGATACCTGACTCAATAGATTATTCACAGGTCAGTGGGTTATCTGCGGAGGCTTGCCAAAAGTTATCTGAACACAGGCCAGAAACTATTGGCCAGGCGTCGAGGATCCCCGGCATTACGCCTGCAGCGGTTTCGTTATTGCTGGTGGGTTTGAAAAAACGAAAAAAAATGAGCGAAGTAATAACTCCGGTTGCTGATGATCAGACAATAGCCGGTTAGTGGAGATATTCTTGAAAGAAGCTTTCGTGAAGATTACTGGTTTGCTGTCTGATATCCATTATGGATGATGAACTGATTCAATCACTGCAAGACGGCTTGAGAGAAATGCGGCTTGATCTCCCAGACGGTGCAGCAGATAAATTAATTGCTTACATCAAATTACTGTCAAAGTGGAACAAAACTCATAATCTAACAGCTGTCAAAAATATTCACTATATGGTTCGCCGGCATTTGCTGGACTCCTTGTCTATGGTTGACTTTGTTGATCGCAAAACACTACTTGATGTTGGTGCGGGGGCCGGTTTACCCGGGATTCCGCTGGCGATTGCTAAACCTGACCTTGATGTCACACTTGTAGATTGCGTGCTTAAGAAAACGCGGTTCATGTCATTTGCAGCTAATGATTTAGGCTTAACTAATGTACTTGTCAAACATCAACGGGTTGAAAAAATGCAGCCAATCCAAGCTTATGAGTTAGTGATAGCCCGTGCTTTTACCTCTGTAGACAAACTCTGCAAGCTGACTAACCACCTTTTGGCTGGTGATGGACAGATATTAGCGATGGTGGGGCATCCACTTAGCGATGAACAAATTTCTGAGTTACCCGACATCTGTGGGTTTTTTGTGGTGAATACGCAGAAATTACTGGTTCCCGGTGAACACGCAGAGCGCAACATAGTAGTATTACAAAGAATTGCAGACTAGTGAGCGACAATTGCTCATTTGATCCTCGCAGGTACCGGAAGAAGAATGGCAAGAATAATAGCGATCGCAAATCAAAAAGGCGGGGTAGGTAAAACCACCACCGCCATAAATCTGTGCGCGGCGTTGGGAGAAACTCAGCGTAAAGTGCTGTTGATTGATATGGATCCGCAGGGCAATGCGACCACAGGTTCCGGCGTTGATAAGGAATCTCTTGAAAAAAGCATCTGTGAAGTGTTGCTTGGAGACTGCACCGCTGAGGAAGCGATTGTTTCACCAGAGCATATCAAATTCGACGTTCTGCCCGGCAACGCCGACTTGACAGCAGCTGAAGTTCAGTTGATGTCGGAAAATCAAAGGGAGCGCCGATTATCCGATGCACTGGCAAGTGTTGCAGACCGTTACGAATATATTTACATCGATTGTCCACCAGCACTAAATGTGTTGACCCTTAACGCGTTTGTATCTGCCGACGGTGTGTTAATCCCGATGCAGTGCGAATATTACGCCTTGGAAGGTTTGTCATCACTTTTGCGGACTATTAAGCAGGTTCAGGATGCGGTTAATTCTCGATTGCGGATAGAGGGTATCCTTCGCACTATGTTTGACGGTCGAAACAAATTAGGCCATGAAGTATCGAATCAGTTGACGGAACACTTTGAATCGAAAGTTTATCGTACCGTGATTCCGCGTAATATCCGGCTGGCTGAAGCTCCTAGCTTTGGGCAACCAATTGTGTATTACGATAAATCATCACGAGGTTCTATTGCCTATCTGGCATTGGCCGGAGAAATTATCAGGCGTGAATCCAGTCGTCAGGCTGCAGCTGCTAAGGTAAACCTGCAACATGAATCTGTTGGGGTCTAAGTTGACCCACTGCTTCTAACAATTCGTGTTCGATTGAATCGGATCGAGTCAGGTGACTCGCGCACAGACTATAGAAGGCTAGAAAATTGTCTCAAGTAAAAAAGGGCGGGTTGGGGCGCGGTTTGGGCGCGCTGCTAAAAGGTGTAGACATTGACACACCAATTGAGCCAACCCCGACGGCACCTGCTAAGGCAGAAACTGATACTCCACCACTAGTCAGTCCGGCCTCGATTGTTACTTCGCCACCCGCACAACGGGGTACCCAGGCAAACACCCAGGCAAACACCCAGGGCAACACCCAGGCAAACACTAAGTCAAACATCACTGGCGATGTCGTTTCGCAAGTTGATGTTGATTTGATTACCCGTGGCACTTATCAGCCGCGTCAGTATTTTGATGATGAAGCACTTCAAGAACTTGCAGACTCAATTGCGGCCCAAGGTTTGATTCAACCAATTTTACTTCGAAAACGCGGTGGTGGATTTGAACTAATAGCTGGCGAACGTCGTTGGCGGGCTGCTCAGTTAATAGGTTTAAAGAAAATACCTGCCATTATTCGCGAAATGAATGACGGTGCTGTAGCTGCTGTCACTTTAATTGAGAACATACAGCGTGAAGATTTAAACCCGCTTGAAGAAGCACGTGCTCTTCACAGGCTTAAGAGTGAGTTTGAAATGACTCACCAGGACGTTGCCGATGCTGTTGGCCGTTCCAGGGCCGCGGTTAGTAACCTTATGCGTCTGCTTGATCTTGACGAAAGAGTTGCTGATATGCTCGCCAACGGTAAGATCGAAATGGGGCATGCCCGCGCCCTACTTAGTTTGCCCGGTGATGAACAACACGCGGTAGCAATGAATGTATATGCAAATGGACTTACGGTTCGCGCCACTGAAGCGTTAGTTCGCGGTGAGGCTAAACCTAAGCCAACAACAAAAAAATCCTCTCCTGAAATAAAGCAAAACAACCATATAAAAGCTCTGGAAAATGAGTTAGCTGAAAAGATTGGCGCCAATGTCAGCATTGCCAACAAATCAGGTAACAAGGGTACCATTACAGTCTCTTATAATTCCCTTGATGAGCTTGATGGAATTTTGTCTCATATCAACTGATAGTCCCGTGATTTGCCCTGTTCAACCCTTTTAACCTGCGCTTTTGAACATGTTGTGGAGCCACAGGCTTTACGGCGAGAGAATCTTGTTCTGATCCTTGACCCCTGTATGCATGCGCCCGTATACTTCGCGCTTTGATCGGTCTTGTATTGCGCTCGACGGAACGCCACTAGTAGCCTATAAAGTGATGGATTAAGCGCAATATGGCTTTGCGATCACCACATTTGATAATCGTGCGTCGGCTATTGCTAGCGCAACTCGCAATCGCACTGTTTTTACCGCTCGTTTTCTTACCGTTTGGTATAAACGCTGCATTGTCAGCGGGTGCAGGCGGGATGGCGAGCTTTATTCCAAATTCGTACTTCGCTTACCGGACATTTCAGTATCGTGGCGCACGAGCAGCGAACATGATCGCACGATCAATGTTTGCAGGACAGATAGGTAAGTTTGCATTAATGGCACTTTTTTTTATTGTGCTTTTTAAATATCAGAAAACGCTGAATCATGGTGCATTGTTCAGCGGTTTCATAGTGGTTCAACTGTCAGTATGGCTAACCCCGTTTCTGTCGAACCGATAATCGAATTCTAGCTTTTGAAATAGTGGCATATGGCAAGTGAAACTACCGGCGGGCAGATTGATGCCACCGCCTATATCAAGCATCATCTGCAGAATCTGACGTGGGGACAGCATCCGGACGGACATTGGGGCATTGCCCATAGTGCCCAGGAAGCTTCCGACATGGGATTCTGGTCAATCAACCTCGATTCTATGTTCTGGTCGATTTCGTTGGGTTGTTTGTTTTGTTTGTTCTTCTGGCTTTGCGCACGCAAAGCGACTACAGGGGTACCCGGTCGCTTTCAGAATGTAGCTGAGTCGATGGTAGAGTTCGTTGACAACACTGTGAAAGAATCTTTCCACGGCAAAAGGGACTTTGTTGGACCTCTGGCTTTGACCATTGCAGTGTGGATTTTCCTGATGAACCTAATGGATCTGGTACCAATCGACTTCGTGCCGGAGGCTCTAAAACGAGGATTAGGTATCGAGTACATGAAAATTGTTCCGACTACCGATGTAAACGTGACGATGGGTATGTCGCTTTCTGTCTTTGCTTTAATGTTGTATTTCAGTGTCAAGATGAAAGGCGCTAAAGGTTTCATGGCTGAACTCACCATGCACCCATTCAGCGCTGATAATAAAGTGGTGCAGATAATTCTTATCCCGATCAATTTCTTTCTTGAAATTGTTAGTCTTATCTCAAAACCGATATCACTTGGTTTACGACTTTTCGGCAACTTGTATGCTGGTGAATTAATATTCATTCTGATAGCATTATTGCCCGCATTTGCACAGCCATGGCTCTCTGTTCCGTGGGCGATATTTCACATCTTGGTAATCGTATTACAAGCCTTTATCTTTATGATGTTGACTATTGTTTATATGAATATGGCTCACGAGCAACACTAGTTTTTTTAATTTTCTTTCAATCACACACGTTTAAATACAAGTCCAGGAGCTAAAATGGAAACTGTACTCAGCAACACCGCGATCTCGGCAGCATTGCTTATCGGCCTAGCCGCACTCGGAACTGCAATCGGTTTTGCACTGTTAGGTGGTAAATTTCTAGAGGCATCAGGTCGTCAACCTGAACTCGTCTCAATGTTACAAACAAAATTCTTTATCGCTGCCGGTCTTCTTGATGCGATCCCAATGATCGCTGTAGCAATGGGTCTGTACTTCATCTTCGTTAGCCCGTTTGCCGGCGCGCTGGGCGGCGGTTAAGTCACACCCTGACTAGCTACAGACCAGAACCGGAGATAGGCAAATGACAATTAACGCCACGTTATTAGGCCAAGCCATATCATTTTTCATTTTCGTTATGTTTTGCATGAAGTTCGTGTGGCCGCCATTGATTGGCGCTTTACGTGAACGTCAGGCAACCATTGCGGAGGGCCTGGCTGCCGCTGAGCAAAGTGCACAAGCACAAGAAGTTGCTCAGGCAGAGGCAGACAAAATGTTAGGCGAAGCCAAAACTCAGGCATCGGAGATTGTTTCGCAGGCGCAGCGTCGACACAACGAGATTGTTGATGAAGCAAAGCAGAACGCCATCGTTGAAAGTGATCGTATAAAATCGACCGCTCAGACAGAGATCGACCAAGAGGTAGTGAGTGCACGTGAATCATTGCGCAAGCAGGTTTCAGTAGTTGCAGTTGCTGGTGCAGAAAAAATTCTGCAGCGTGAAGTCGATGCGAATGCGCACGCGGCTATCCTCGATGACTTGATTGCGAAGATCTAGACATGTCAGAAAACGTCACTGCAGCGCGGCCTTATGCGAAGGCCGCCTTTGAACTTGCAAAGAAAACCGGCAACTACGATGCCTGGTCAGAGCGACTATTATTTTTGAAGGCTATTGTTGCTGATAAAAATGTAGCAGCAATGCTTGATGATCCAGAAAATACGGCCACTGACCGTGCCACTTTGATTGACAAAGTCGCCGGTGACCGTCTTGACGCTGAAAGCGCAAATATGGTCCGCCTGCTAGCGGAAAACAACCGGTTGCCTCTAATGGGTGATATCGGTGAATTGTATGAAGTATTGCGTGCAGATGAAGAAGGTATCCTTGAGGCCCAGGTGGTTTCGGCGATGGCACTTGATGAACACTACAAAATGAAACTTGCCGAAGCCTTACAGCGTAAGTTCAACAAGAAAATTAACATTGTCGAATCCGTTGATGCATCCCTCATAGGTGGAGCGATTATTCGCGCCGGTGATGTCGTGATAGACGGGTCGATTAAAGGCCGCTTGGCACAGCTCAACACAAGCTTGAGCGCAAGATAGTTCACGCGCGCACAGAATTTATTTAGAGGACAGCACATGCAACTCAACCCATCTGAAATCAGCGAGCTGATTAAAGAGCGCATCGGTAATTTCGAAGCCTCTGCAGAAGCTCGTAACGAAGGAACTATCGTTAGTTTGAGCGATGGTATTGCGCGTATTCATGGTTTGAATGACGCGTTGTCAGGCGAGATGATTGAATTTCCCGGAGACACTTTTGGTCTTGCTCTTAACCTAGAGCGCGACTCAGTAGGCGCGGTGGTTCTAGGCAGCTACGGGCATATTAAAGAAGGTGACAAAGTTCGCTGTACCGGTAAGATTCTTGAAGTGCCTGTCGGCCCTCAGCTTCTTGGCCGTGTGGTTAACGCACTAGGGCAACCCATAGATGAAAAGGGTCCCTTAAACGCTGAACAAATGGAACCGATTGAAAAAATCGCTCCCGGCGTTTATTGGCGTCAATCTGTTGATCAACCAGTACAAACAGGCTTGAAATCAATCGATGCGATGGTGCCGGTCGGGCGTGGTCAACGCGAACTGATTATTGGTGACCGTCAAACAGGTAAAACAGCGGTAGCGATTGATGCGATCATCAATCAGAAAAACACTGGTATTAAGTGTATTTATGTCGCGATTGGTCAGAAGCAATCTACTATTGCCAACGTAGTAACTAAACTTGAAGAACATGGCGCAATGGCGAACACAATTGTTGTGGCTGCTGGTGCTGCTGAGTCTGCAGCGATGAACTTCATCGCACCCTATGCCGGTTGTTCAATGGGCGAGTACTTCCGTGACATCGGTGAAGACGCGCTGATTGTTTATGATGATTTGACCAAACAGGCGTGGAGCTACCGTCAGGTTTCATTGCTACTTCGTCGTCCACCGGGTCGTGAAGCTTATCCTGGTGACGTTTTCTATCTGCACTCCCGTCTACTAGAGCGTTCTGCACGTGTGAGTGCTGAATATGTTGAAAAGTACACCAACGGCCGTGTAAAAGGTAAGACCGGTTCATTGACAGCTTTGCCAATTATTGAAACTCAGGCGGGTGATGTTTCGGCCTTTGTACCGACAAACGTTATCTCAATTACTGATGGCCAGATCTTTCTCGAGACAGATTTGTTCAACGCTGGTATCCGACCTGCGATCAACGCTGGTCTTTCAGTATCACGTGTTGGTGGTGCAGCTCAGACCAAAATTATTAAGAAGCTTGGTGGTGGTATTCGTTTGGCACTGGCGCAGTATCGTGAACTTGCCGCTTTCGCGCAGTTTGCCTCTGATCTTGATGAGGTGACTCGGAAGCAGCTAGAACGTGGCCAACGTGTTACGGAATTGATGAAGCAGAACCAATACTCACCTTTGTCAGTCGGTGAAATGGCTGTGTCACTTTACGCGGCGAACGAAGGTTACCTCGATAACACTGATTTCAATAGGGTAGTTGAATTTGAGGCGGCCATGCACGACCATGTGCGCGCATCACATAGCGCCTTGCTTGATATGATTAACGAGAAAGGCGACTACAATGATGAAATTCAGAATGGCCTCAAAGCCGCTCTTGATGATTTCACCGCTAACGGCGCCTTTCAGGCTTAAGGCACGGGTTTAAGCATATGGCCAGCGCAAAAGAAATACGTACCAAGATCAAAAGCATTCAAAATACGCAGAAGATCACTAAGGCGATGGAGATGGTCGCTGCAAGTAAAATGCGCCGTGCCAAAGATCGCATGACCGCCACGCGTCCGTACGCTACCAAGATTCGGGAAGTGGTTGGCCATGTGGCGGCCGCTAATACTGAATATGTTCATCCGTATATGCGCCCACGTGAAGACGTCACGCGCGTAGGCTACATTGTTGTGTCAACGGATCGCGGTCTTTGTGGCGGACTAAATATTAATACCTTCAAGGGCGCTATCGCTTCTATGCGTGAGTGGTCTGAAAAAGGTGTGGAAGTTGAGGTGTGTACCATTGGCAAAAAGGCCGGGGCTTACTTTAATCGCTTGGGCAGTAACGTTGTTGCTAACGTACAGGATCTAGGGGATCAGCCAAAGCTTGAAGATTTGATCGGTGCCGTCACAGTGATGCTCAACGGCATCGAAGAAGGCCGGTTAGATCGGTTGTTTCTTGCAGAAAATGAATTTGTTAATTCAATGACTCAGAAGCCTCGACTTACACAGTTGATACCCACTGAGGCGGATACAGATGACCGTCTTGGTGAAAACTGGGATTATTTATACGAGCCTTCCTCGGAAGAAGTGCTCGATCAGTTGATGCGTCGCTACATTGAATCTTTAATATTTCAAGCGGCAGTTGAAAACGTTGCCTGCGAAATGGCCGCTCGTATGGTGGCGATGAAAAGTGCAACAGACAACGCTGGTGACATCATCAACGACTTACAATTGGTTTATAACAAGGCGCGGCAAGCGGCAATTACTCAGGAAATATCCGAGATTGTCGGCGGTGCGGCAGCTGTTTAAAAAGTTTATTTATCGGGGAACACTATGAGTTCTGGATCTATTGTCGAAATTATTGGCGCCGTAATCGACGTTGAATTCCCGCGGGAATCAGTGCCAAAAGTCTATGACGCACTAACTATTGATGGCACACAGACTACCTTGGAAGTACAAGGTCAACTGGGTGACGGTATTGTACGCACTATTGCGATGGGAGTCTCTGAAGGCTTGCGTCGTGGGCTCCCTGTGGTCAATACAGGTAAGCCAATTTCGGTACCTGTAGGTGAGGCGACACTTGGTCGTATCATGGATGTTCTTGGTAATCCGATTGATGAGCAAGGCCCAATTGCTACTGAAGAGCGTTGGGGCATTCATCGCGAAGCTCCTAGTTACGCAGAGCAAGCAGGTTCTACTGAATTGCTTGAGACTGGTATCAAGGTTATCGACCTACTTTGCCCGTTTGCCAAGGGTGGTAAGGTTGGATTGTTTGGTGGTGCGGGTGTTGGTAAAACCGTAAACATGATGGAGCTGATCAGAAACATCGCCAGTGAGCACCAGGGTTACTCTGTGTTTGCAGGTGTTGGTGAGCGGACTCGTGAGGGCAACGATTTCTATCACGAAATGAAAGAATCAAACGTACTCGATAAGGTATCGTTGGTTTACGGTCAGATGAATGAGCCTCCGGGTAACCGTTTGCGCGTGGCATTGACTGGCTTAACTATGGCTGAGTACTTCCGTGACGAAGG
>JALZUX010000455.1 GCA_023301405.1 Granulosicoccaceae bacterium
TTTTTCTATTCGGTGTTGGCTGGTTGTTTTATTGTATCAAAGGCTGTCAGTGCGCGTTGGCGACTTTCTTTGAGATCAACGAGTGGCGATGGGTAATCAAACTTTTGTCTCTCAGTGGCATCAAGTTCCCAGGGCTTGTGGATAAACTTGTTGGGCATATCAGTAAGTTCGGGTACCCAAAGCCTGACGTACTCACCAGCGGAATCAAATTTTTCCCCTTGTAGTACGGGGTTGAAAATACGAAAGTATGGTGCCGCGTCTGCACCGCTTCCGGCAGCCCATTGCCAGCCCATCACGTTACTGGCCAGATCGGCGTCGACTAAAGTATCGCGAAACCATTGTTCACCACTTTGCCATGGGATGAGTAAATTTTTAATCAAATAGGAAGCCACAACCATGCGTACGCGATTATGCATCCAGCCGGTAGCGTAGAGCTCACGCATTCCTGCATCCACGATGGGCACTCCAGTCATTCCTTGTTGCCATGCGCGTAGGTTTTTTTGCTGATTTTTAGCCCATGGAAATTTTTCGAAGCGTTTGTCCAGCGGTTTTTTTATTGTTTGCGGAAAGTGGTACAGCAGTGTGTAAGCAAATTCTCGCCAGATGACTTCTTTTGCAAAGGTTTCTTCGTCGGTGTTTAACCCTGTTAATGTGCCTTTATGTTGAGTTAGGACATGCATTATTTGTCGAGGGCTGATTTCCCCGAAATGCAAATGAGGTGATAGGCCCGATGTGCCTGAAACCGAAGGTATGTTTCGTTCATTTGCGTAAAAATGCACAGAGTTTTTTAAAAAACGTTTTAACGAGGCCATGGCGGATTTTTCGCCCACTTTCCAATACGACATCATACCAAGGTGCCAGTCTTTCTCGGGTAGCAGTGCTAATGAATCGATGGAGTGCAGAAATAAATTGTCACGTTTTTTAGTGTCTGGCGCAGCAGCAATAGCTTTAGGAGTGGATAGGGGCTTGGTGCCTGGTAGTGATTTTGCGCGCATACGCCAGAACGGTGTGAAAACACGATAAGGTGTGCCGTCTGCTTTGACCGTTTCCCACGGTTCTGCGTTAAGTGAAGCGTTAAAGCTTTCCGGTGATAGTGCAGCTAATGCTGTTTTTATTTTTTTGTCACGTTTGATGGTCGCAGGGTCGTAGCATCGATTCCAGAACAAACGATTAGCACTATAAGTAGCACTAAGTTGTTGTAGGATTTCGATGGGGTCGCCTTGTGCTATTTTCAGTTCAGTGCCGCGACTTTGCAGTGATTGGTTCAGGCTTTCCAGTGAATGGTGCAGCCAGACTCGACTAGCTGCGCCCAACTGACTTACGGTTTGGTCGCAGGGGTCATCGATGAATAGGCAAATGATGGCATCGCATGCGGCACAGGCTGCATGTAATGCTGGATTGTCTGCGATACGAAGATCCTGACGAAACCATACAATACCGATGTTTTTACTCATTGGTCGAGTGGGGTCAGGGTTACTGCTATCATTGGTCTGTTGATTAGTCATGAGTTCTGCCGCAGTCGTGTGTTTCAATAGACGTAGGTCAGTGGAAACCGTCGTATTAGTGATTCACTGTATAGTGCTTACCGGGTTGTTCTAATAGTTTACTGTAATTTTATCCTAGCGGACAAACTATAGTTTTTGCGCTCTTCTGTCTTTAGTAAAAAAATTCAGTAATTTTAATACGCTGGAAGAGCGATCAGATAAAGTATCTACGTTACCCAAAAAAAACTAATGTTGGCAATTGAGTTATAACGGTAGCTCGGAAGCCGAGTGTGAATCGATGGAGTATGAATACACCTTATCAAGAAAGCGTGGTTGCGATCTAATGTTATTGATCCATCTTACGATGTTTGAGTACTGTTGAAGCGGTAAGTTTGCTTCATCAGCGCGGTGAACATAGGCAAACATTGAGATATCAGCAATCGTGTATAGGTCTCCACCCAGGAATCGGTTTCTGGATAATTCATGGTTCAGAATTTCAAGGGATTTCAGTGACCCGATTCGTTTGGAGTCGAGTATATCTTTTGAGCGGTTGTGATCTTTCCCGGTTAGTACCCAATGTCGTAATGTTGCTACGGTTGATTGCACACACTCACCTTCAAAGAACAACCACTGCAAAATTTTTGCGCGGTGGTAATTGTCATCCGGAAGAAACTGAGTGTCCTCAGCTAGAAAAGCTAATATAGCATTCGACTCTGCCAAGGTGCGACCATCAGTCAGGCGTAGCGCTGGAACTGCACCAGTTGGATTGATAGAAAGGTATTCGTCTTTTTGTCCTTGTCCTTCGAAAATACTGACAATATGAGTTTTATAGGGTATTTCAAGTTGGTTCAGAAGCAATCTTATTTTGTAGGCGTTCTGCGATGGTAGGTAATCGTACAATGTCATCATGGGCTTATTTTTCTGTGTTTGCTTAGTCACCTATTTTGATGAAAAAGTCCACGATGATCGCACGGATTCTTGCGGTAATAATTGCTCAACGTGTGGACCTATAGATGATCACCACGACTGATGATCATCGCTTTCTATCAATTAGGTTGAATAGTGCTGTTAGCAGAGTTGCACTGGTATTAACTCAATAGCAAAAACAGATTTTCCGGTGACCCGGTTCAACTGTTGGTGTGCCCTAAACTTCGTTTCGTAATTCAACTCGTCGAATTTTTCCGGAGATTGTTTTCGGCAAACTATCCCGATAGCTTATTTCCCGCGGATACTTGTAAGGTGCAGTGGTTTTTTTTACAAAGTCTTGTATTTGCAGTGTCAGTTCTTCGCTTGCTGTTGCACCTTCTTTTAGTACCACAAATGCTTTGACGATATGTCCGCGTACCGCATCGGGCTTACCTACAACTGCAGACTCGACGACGTCCGGGTGCTCTAGCAGTACGCTTTCGACTTCAAAGGGGCTGATTCGGTAACCTGCTGAGCTAATGATGTCGTCTGATCGACCTACAAACCAGATGTAGCCATCAGTGTCTCTGGTGGCAGTATCGCCGGTGTAGTACCAGCCGTTTTTAAAATCTTTGGTATCGCGCTGTGTTGGGCCGTCATAGTAGCCGCTGAACAAACCGATAGGGCGCGGGTCGGTGAGCTTAAGGCCGATGTGTCCGATTTCGTCGGTATCTACCGGATTGCCGTCGTCGTCTATGACGTCAACATGAAAGCCCGGTACCGACTTACCCATGGATCCATGGCGTACTTCAAGGCCCGGTCGGTTGGCGACGATATTGACGGTCTCGGTCTGGCCGTAACCGTCATGAATGGTAGTGCCGGTAGAACTCTCCCAGATTCTGATAACTTCGGGGTTCAGCGGCTCGCCTGCGCTGACTGTGTGCCGTATAGAGTTTAGGTCGTAGGGAGATAGATCCATTTGTGCAAATATCCTAAACACAGTAGGGGGCGCGCAGAAAGTTGTGACGCCAAGCTTTTTAATCAAATTTAAATGCAAATCCGGATCAAAGCCGCTGCCGTTAAACAGCACCATTGTGCTGTCTAAAAGCCATGGCGCAAACAGCATGCCCCACGCGGCTTTTGCCCAACCGGTATCGGATAGGGTCCAGTGGATGTCATTTGGATTCTGATCTAACCAGAAAGCACCTGTTGTGAGGTGTGCCAGCGCATAGGAGTGGTCACGCGGTACAAGCTTTGGATCTGCCGTTGTGCCAGAGGTGAAATACGCCATTAACAGATCACTACTGCTGTTTGGCTTACGTGGAAATGTGTCGCTCGCCGCTGTTAATATATTTTCGTAGTCCAGCCACCCGTTGGTTAGCGGCGTTGTGCTGTTTACAACAATACAGTGTTTCAGCGTTGGGCACTGCGCGCGAATTTCTTCTATTTTTTCGACGTGTTCTGGTGTCACTACCACTGTGGTTGCAGCGGCTTTGGTGATCCGGTACTTGATATCCTTGGCGGTAAGCAAATTAGTGCCGGGCATAGATACAACGCCTGCCTTCGCGCAGCCAATGATGATTTCGTACCACTCGGGTATTCGTGGCAATACAACTACTGCAAAATCGCCGCGTTGGGTGCCAGCATTAAGTAGGGCAGAGGCGGCACGATTTGATCGTTGTTTTAGTTCAGAAAATGAATGCGTGGTGATTTCCTGTCCGTCAGTGCTGACCTCGATATAGGCTGTTTTGTCATGGTTGTCAGCCGCGTAGTCAATGACGTCAAAACCGAAGTTAAACCCCGCAGGTAAGGTAATGCTGGTATTGCCTGGTTGTTGTAACTGAAGCAATACGTCCTTTACAATCGGGTTCATGTTCGGTCCTTATGGTTGCTGATTGTTTTTTTCATACCATTAATTGAGTCAGCTGATCAGGCGGGCTCTTTTATGCATTGGTCACTGGCAATTTTACGCTATTTTTGATTGTGTGTAGAGCATTCGATTGCACGCGCAAGAGAACTGCTATCGCTTTCATCGCCTCGATATGCTATTGCCCGCTTAGGTGTTTCTACACTGAGTAAACTCTGTTGTCTAGCTTCTTAAGCTTTACTTACTGAAGTACGGTTATCAATAATAAAGACTTGATCCCTTAATTTTTTGATCGTTTTTTCACTAGGTGTTACAGGTATCTATATACTTGCCAAGGGCTTTGATAAAGATTGAAAGAAAAGAAGGTTGGGCCTTTTATTGCCATATTTTAGTAGCCGAGAATCTGCTTATGTTGCATTGAAAGCCCTGACCCAGGTAGCATTTTGGCCCTGGAGTAGCCATTCTCCCTGTGGTTACTCGGCGCGTTTGTTACTATTTTAAATGGCGTGAAAATAGATCAAAAACTTTTTTCCAGCTAGCTTCTGATGCAACCGTATTGTATGTGGAACGTTCAACAAAGCAGAATCCATGGTCAGCGCCATCAAAGACATTTACTTCAAATTTTAGTCCGGCTGAGTTAAGTTCAGTGCGCAAAGCAGCTATGTAGTCGGGTGGGGTATATGGGTCAATACTGCCAAAACTGTAGTAGAGTTCTGCGCTGATTCCCTGCAGATGCAAGTGAGGTGAATCTTCTTCGTCGGTCACCAGGCGCGTACCGTACATGGAAGCTGCACAGGAAAACCGATCAGCAAAGCATTTTGCAGCGGTTGTGACAAACCGGCCGCTCATGCAGTATCCAATGCTACCCATTTTTTCTGAATCAACCTCTGAGCGACTGTCCAGGTAGCCTATCAGGCCAGCAGTGTCCTGATTGATATCGGCGTCGGTTAACCCGCGGTAGGCGGCAAGCATCACGGAGGTCATGCTATCGCTGCGGCGTGGTAAATCGAATCGTAGTGTGCCGTAGCGATGGTAGAGGTCGGGCACGATACACGCGTAACCTTGTCCCGCAATGCGACGGGCCATGTTATGGAGCTCTTCACGAATACCGGGTGCGTCCATGTACAAGATAATTGCCGGCCATACGTCACTGAGATCTGGAACGACATAGAAGCTGGGAATTATTCCGTGCGCGCTGGTTACGCCGATCGTGCTTTCGTGCATTGCTGCTTACCAAATGCGGGTTAATGAGTTATCGCATCATTGCACAATTTACAGTCATAAAGGAAAATCGGTATGGGTTTGAAAAATATGCCTTGACCAGGCAAGGCTTTTTGGTGAAATGCTGACTGACAGGGATTCTATTAACAGCACTACTTGCGGTTCCTAATGGGGGCGGCGACTAGCCGCTCTGCAGATTGACATCCAGCAGTAACCGCTGCAGTATCATTTTCGGGGATTCCGCAAGAAGCAACACAATGCACAGTTCTCATCAAACTAACGCAGCCTGGCTGTTTTTAACGCCCGCCTTGCTGTTGCTTGCAGTGGTCGGTATTTTGCCGATTTGCTTTGTTATTTTCTATTCACTACACGATACCTTTGGCGGTAACGTATTTGTCTGGGTCGGTAGTGACTGGTTCATGCAGGTGTTGGGATCACCGGAATTCTATAAAGCACTTGCTCGCAGTCTGTTATTTTCTGCGTTGGTGCTGTGTGTGCAGATTCCTGTGGGAGTGATGGTGGCGTTGCGGATGCCCGCGGCAGGAGTTCTAGCCACGATTTATATTGTTCTACTGGCTATACCGATGCTTACTCCAACAATTGTCGTGGGTTATCTTTGGAAGGTGATGATCCAACCCGGTACGGGACTTCTGTACCAGTCATTTGCAAGCATAGGGTTTACGCTGGATATAAATAATCCTGTGTGGGCGTGGGCTGTGTTGCTGCTAATGGATACATGGCACTGGACCGGGCTTGTTGTACTATTGTGCTACGCACGACTAAGGGCTATTCCTGATACCTATTATCAAGCTGCCGCCATTGACAGCGCTAGTGGTTGGGCGGTGTTCCGGTATATCCAGCTACCGCGATTAAAGTTAGTTCTGGCTATTGCGGTGTTATTACGATTTATGGATAGCTTTACGTTGTACACAGAGCCCTATGTAATCACCCGTGGCGGACCGGGGGTCAGTACAACGTTTCTATCACATGAATTAGTGCAAACAGGTCTTATTCAATTTGATCTTGGGCAGGCGGGAGCGATGGCAGTGATTTATTTTATGATAGTGATGTGTGTGTCTGC
>JALZUX010000456.1 GCA_023301405.1 Granulosicoccaceae bacterium
CCACCTTGAAACTGTGCGACCTGCTTGGTTGCTCTTAAAACGTGGCAAGCCACGTTTCTCCGTTTGCCACAGTGCATTTCACTATAGCCATTGAGTGGCGAAAGCCCGTAAAGAAGGCAGACTCAGTTACAACCAACCTTAAGATCTGGCCTGATAAGCTGAACACCACGCCTCAGCTGGCACCGAGGCACCGGGAAATATTGAACATGCACCTTGGCTGTTGGACCCATCATCAGCGTAGAGCAAACAACTGGCACAATTTACCCCTTCTTTTTCAGCTTTTACAACATATTGCAACGCCTTAGCCGTGGGGGACTCAACATCAACCAAGGGTAGGTCCGCCGCTGCCGCTCTGCCTGCCGATAATAATGAGGCGATCGGTACCACAGCCACTCCGCCTACCATCAGCGTACTGAATTGTCTTCTAGTTAGCTTGCTCATACGTGAAACTCTTAGGATTAAAAAAAATTCGCTCTCGCCGCTCGGAGTACAGCGCTCTGCATATAAGTACTTTTACGCCGCACGGTCGTCCTTAGATCAAAATATTTCGTCACTATTCGACGCACCATAGTTTTATTGAGCAATAAAGTATGTGTCAGAAGAACGAACCGAATAGATACAAGGTTTCTTTCGTTAATCGTTTTACTTTCCTGGTAGCAGCCAACCCAGGCGAAATAAAAACTTCAGCCCTTAATGAGCATCCAGATTGCCATTCCTATCATCATCAGGTTTTCGGTCAGAGATACAAATCCCAATGGTACTTTGCTGTCGCCGCCAACACAGGCACATTTCAATTCCCGCCGGTCGATGTAAACTGCTTTAAAAACACTAAACGCACCAATAGTGGCTACAAATAATGCCGCCGGTGCCGAAACCCACGTCAGTAAACCCATCAACATCAATAACCCTGCGCCTGTCTCGACAAACGGATAGACATAGCCGTAACGCACCCACCGCTGCGCCAGCAAGTCATAGTTCAAAAACATTGTCGCAAACCGGTCGACGTCTTGTAACTTCTGCAAACCCAGAAGCACCATTGAGATGGCGATAAACCGTTCAACCGTGGGGCCCGAAAAAAACGATCCATGCGTAAGCCAAGTGACAGCAACTGCCAACAGCGCAGCGACAGAGAACAACGCAATGACAGGTGTATAAGTCGTGCCCGCGCTGTCTTTTTTAACGCCGCCAAAATACTCAACTAATTGATCGAACCCACCCACCCTTTCACCGTCGATAAAAGCTTGCGGGGTGGTTTCTACTTTATGCTTTGCCTTGAAAGCGTCTATGTCGTCGCGATTAGTCAGGTGACAATCTTCCACCTTGAACCCCTGCCGCTCCAATAGATCTTTAGACTTTAGTCCGTGCGGACATCTACGATCGGCCATCACCATTCGATAAAGTGTGGCTGATTTCGAGTTGCTATCTACGGGCACAATACGGCCTCCTGAAATATCTGTTTCTAGATGTCATGTTGGTCCCGATACGGTAAACCTTCCAGTTACTGGATGGTCAAGCAATACTTTAACGAATAGCTCAACCCGCAACAACATGCTGTGGGAGCGACCCAAAAGTGATTGGTCAGGACGCAAGTTTCAAAGGCAGTGATATTCAAGGGCAGTGTGGTTCATAGAGACGACCAGTCTGACCAATAGACTGCACCGGGGTAGACCGATCCCGGTCACGCCATCAAATCCACTTAGCTGCAAGGACGCCTGGTTTTTTACACTCAGTTTTCAGAAAAAGAAACCGAGCCACTGCGCCACTTTTCAAAGTAGTACCGTGAATCCGGGTACGGCACGTAACCCAATTGATATCGAAACCGGCTACCCTCTATTTCAGTCAGAGGCACTGTAAATTGAACTTTCACAACGGGCTCGGATTGTGTTTGCACACCCGGGCGTAAAGGGCTGACGGTTCTGGACAGCTTAGTTTCACCCTTTACCCTAAGATAGTAGCGCTCGGGTAATAGACCCTCACTACCGGGTGTAACATTTGTAGTGATTACAATGTTGCTGCCTTCTTTTTGTATAACCACATCAGTGAAGTTTGGAAACGCGCCACCGGTACGAGCTTCAATCGTCTGTTGCATAAGTTGCCGCCACTGCCGGTTTATTTGCTCCAACTCACACCCAATATACTGCAAGTGATGTCGCCAGTAGGCCACACCAGCAACGTTGGGCGGTGCCTCATCCCTTGCAGCTGAGCGTAGAAATTCTCCTAATGAATTGACACCACACTGCCTTACCATCGCATCTACCCATATATCACCAATGCCATATAGGAGTTCAGGATCATATAATTCCTCGAACACCGCTCGATTAGCCAGTTCATCAAAGGTGATATCGTGGCGCTCCCAGGACACTGAAGACACGCCCCAGTTGGTTTGCCGTGTTATCGGGTCGGGCACAATTTCAAAAGACGTATACTGCGCCATGCCCTCAATAAAAAAACCAACACTGTTTCCTGCATCAATTAGCTGACGATTTGATTCGACACCCTGAAATACATGCGCCGTCTCGTGGCTTAATATACGTCGGTACTCCGGGTTGACAGACCTATTACCAGACAACACCATGCGTATTCTTTTATACGAAGCCAAACCAACCGCATGCTGATTCTCTGACGTCATATCCGCCTGAATTTTTGGGGTATCCTGGACATTCAGCAGTTCAGCTAAAGCCTCATAGTCATTGTCTGCAAAGCGTTGCAACTCAGACAGACGCTCCTCATCTGCCAGGCGGTAGGCAAATTGATAATAACTGGTATTCACTTGTTGAATATTATCTTGCGATCGATCATTCCCCGCCCGCACCATCATAGCCACAAGCACGACACCCACTGCAAAGAAGGCCAGAATAGACAACAGGGCTGGCATGGCCCGGGAGACAGCACTGTTACCGCGCGCTCGCGGCTTTGAGTCTGTACGGGTCCAAAGCAAGTACGCGGCAACCAACAGAAAACATGCCGCCAGAACCTGCACACCAATGACCGGCCAATCAAACAGGATTCGCTGCCCGTCATACTCATTATTCAGGAAGCGAAAAAAATTGTACGGGCCTGAATACCCTAAAGATTGCTCTAACCAGATAAGACCAATCAGATAAGCGCTGTAAAGAATAAGCCCCAACGTTCTAAACCACGAAATAAATACGCCGTGCGCGACAATCACAAAGGCAAACAAGAAATCACGAATCAAAAACAACCCGTCGTTAACCCAATACTTGGTGCCGGTCAGTGACTGCGTATTAAATGCCATTAAAGCTGATTGCAAGGCGGTATCGGCCAAAGTTAACAAACATAACAACAACACAGCCGCTATAACTTTTGCTAAAAAGATCTGCCCCCGACTAACAGGCAGACTGCGCACGAAATCGATCGTTTGATCATCAAACTCACGCGGAAACAAACTATAAGCCGCGATCATGTATAAAAATATCGTCACCAACACCACATTCGCGTCAGAGCCCACATTACAATAAGCATCGCACCAATTCAGATAACTCAATTCATCAATACGACTGGTACTGAGCTCCAGCCCGAAAAAAATACTGCTCAGCGCAAGCCACAACAATACAAAAGGCACAAGCTGCTTTAGCTGACAAAGTATTAGTCGAATCATCGCAGATGCACCCTGCCCGCCCATAAAGGGATAGGTCTGGAGAATTGATCACTCTCAAATTCAAGAACCACGTAGGCCCTATCACCAGTACTGTAACGCGACTCTACACGATGTATTTTCTCACCCACTGCACAAGGCTGCCGATCGCGTTCTTTGACCGTGACTTCAGTTTCAACATCATAGGCCGGCGCAGGTTGATGTCGCAGCACGCAACTGCCGGACTCGTTTGCACTGTAGCCCGGCAAGGCACTATAGTTTCCTTCCAACCAGTAAATTCCCCGCGAATCCACAGCGCCGCGCACATCACCTACGATAGCAGGTACCGCTCGTAACAATGTGCTTACAGCCGGATCACTTTGATACTCGACCAACCAACGGCGCCAGTC
>JALZUX010000457.1 GCA_023301405.1 Granulosicoccaceae bacterium
CCCTGTTGTTGGTAACCTTGCCTGAAGGATATTTGCAACAGAAAAAATTTCCTGTGGAAGCAAGGAATAAGCGAAATGCCGTCAATCCTGTGAATAATGCGGGTAAGTTAGTTATAACGCCGGATGGACCTCAGTCCCTGATATCATTCAGGCATATCACCGCCATATGCTACCAAGGTTATTTAATGCGTCAATTGACAATAAATAAAGAGCCAGTCGAATTATACAAAATACTGAAATTTGAAGGCCTGGCGGACAGCGGCGGGCAGGCCAAAGCCTTTGTTGCAGACGGTCTGGTTAAACTTAATGGCGCTGTCGAGACTCAAAAACGCAAGAAAATTGTTGGCGGTGATCAAATTGAATACGACGGTACGGTGTATTCTGTGATTTATCACGAAGAGAATGCTCAGTAGATTCTCATATCTGGTGGTTGAACCTTTAACGGATTTTCTGCTCAATTAAGGAATGTCAGACACCGCACCGTGCTGGTTATCATCATCTTAGCCAATCCAGTGGTGGCTCGGCAGCAATCAAATCATTTTTCAATCGGAGTTTATTGCCTATGAAACGACGCCAGTTTCTGGCTATTCCCGCATTGGCAGTTTTTGCTGAAGCTGTATCAGCAGAAGACGCCAGTTACGTGGAATACTCTCGCGAAGCCTACGAGCAGGCACTAGCGAGTGGCGAGCCATTTATGCTCGATTTTTATGCCACGTGGTGAGGAACCTGTCGAGCTCAAGAGCGCACCGTGAGTGCACTAAAAGACAGTAATCCTGCCTACCAGGCAGTCACATTCATGAAAGTAGATTGGGACAAACATCGGAATGATGCCATTGTCGACGAACTCAAAGTTCGCAGACGATCGACTATTATCGTGTTTAAAGGTGGTGAAGAAGTGGGACGCGTTATCGCGCAAACTTCAGGCGCAGCTATTGAACCTTTATTTGTCGCTGCCCTTTAAGGGTAAAAAGTAAAAGGGCCGCATTGCGGCCCTTAAGTGGGTAATACCAAGCGACTAACTACTAGCCGGCAAAGGCTTTTTCCATCACAAAGTGTCCGGGGCGGCTGTTAGACCCTTCGACCATGTTGTATTGTTCGCAAATCGCTTTCAAATCTTTGTTTAAACCCATAGAGCCGCAAATCATGACTCTGTCGGTGTCAGGGTTCAGCGGAGCAACGCCAAGGTCGGTAAACAATTGACCGCTTTCAATCAGGCTGGTAATGCGGCCACGCGGCGTAAAGTCTTCCTGGGTAATAGACGGGTAGTACTTGACCTTGTCTGCGTATTCGCCAACCAGCGGATCCTCTGGCAGGTTTTTCATTAGATCCTGGCTGTAACCCAGTTCTTCTATGTGGCGACAGGTATGGGTGAGCACAATTTCATCAAAACGCTCGTACAGCTCATGGTCCCGAATTAGTGAGGCGAAAGGTGCGACACCGGTGCCAGTGGCGAACATGTACAGGCGTTTTGCTGGTAACAATGCATCTAGAACAAGGCTTCCTACCGGCTTTGGCTGAACAATGATTTGATCACCCACCTTGATATGTTTCAGACGTGAAGTCAGCGGGCCGTCCTGCACCTTAATTGAATAAAACTCTAGTTCTTCATCCCATGCTGGACTGGCAATTGAGTACGCGCGCTGCAGTGGCTTGCCGGTTTCATTTGGCAGGCCGATCATGGTGAACTCACCGGAACGAAAGCGCAGGCTCTCAGGCCGGGTGACGCGAAACGAAAACAAGCGATCATTCCAATGCCTAATGGCAGTGACTGCTTGAGTGTTCGGGGCTTTTTTATCCGGGGTAGGGCTTTGGGGGATTGTGTCGCTCATAGTCTTTATTTTAGTTTGTATTCGAACAATTAGAACAATATTCTGGAGATTTGACCATGCTGCCAAGAATAAAAGGAGAATGTTGTCAGTATTGCTGGGCTTTACTGATAATGTTCTTCAACCTACTGATAAGCACGAGAATTATCCGCGCGATTTGTTTTGTTGCAGCGTCGGCCAGTGTGGGACGCTGCAGTATTGCGCGCTAAACTGGTAAAAAACCTGGATTAACCACTCATGAAAGTACAATTGGCGTTTGGTCAGGACGGCCTTGATGTGACCTTACCCGACACAACCAAGGCCACTGTGATCCGAAAGCCAGCCATGGATGTTGCAGCAGATGGTCGCCAGGCGGTGCTGAATGCACTGGCTAACCCGGTGGGGTCAGAAGCGTTATCGACATTCGCCGCGGATGCTAAAAGCGCCTGCATTTTGATTTGCGATATCACTCGACCAGTGCCCAACCATTTATTTCTGCGGCCAATGATTGAGCAACTGATTAATGCAGGTGTGCCGCAAACACAAATTACCGTGCTGGTTGCCACGGGCCTGCACCGGCCCAACCTTGCTGAGGAGCTTGAAGAATTATTAGGTGATTCGTGGGTGCAGCAGAATGTAAACGTTGAAAATCACTATGCACGTAATGAAGAAGATTGCATTCATCTGGGTGTCACTACACAACATAATGTACCCGTAGGGCTTAACAAAACCTTTGTTAATGCGGATGTGAAAATAGCCACCGGCCTGGTGGAACCACATTTTATGGCGGGTTATTCAGGAGGGCGAAAAGTCATTGCACCGGGTGTGGCACATCACGAAACTATCCGGACTTTCCACAGCGCTCGATTTATGGAAAGCCCACTTGCTACTTCATGTAACTTGGAAAACAACCCTTTGCATGAAACACAACTTGAAATCGTAAAGATGCTTGACGGGCCGGTGTTAAGCTTAAACACGGTTCTTGATGAACATCGAAACCTTGCTTTCGTTTCATTTGGCGAGGTTATCAAAAGTCATTTAGCAGCGGTGAGTTATGCACGAGCCAGTTGCGAAGTAGTAGTAGGCCGTAAGTTTAAAACGGTGTTGACCAGTTCAGCCGGGTATCCACTTGATAAGACTTATTATCAAACCGTCAAAGGTATGGTGACACCGCTTGATATTCTTCACGAAGGTGGTGATCTGATTATTGTGTCAGAGTGTTCAGAGGGCTTTGGGTCCGATGAATTTCTAGCCGCACAAAAAAGGTTGGTCACACTAGGCCAGGAAGCTTTTCTTGATTCTCTGCTTGAAAAATCACTTGCTGATGTTGATGAATGGCAAACAGAAATGCAACTGAAGCCAATGCGGGTTGGACGTATCAAGCTGTATGCCCCCGGATTAGATAAAAAGCTATCCGCCTTTACCGGTGTTGAAGTGGTAGACAACCTGGAAGAGGCGATTGCACAAAGCCTTGAATATCAGGGCAGTGCTGATCTGGCTGTTATCCCGGAAGGCCCGTATGTCGTACCGTTCGAGACAGCACCATGACCATAAGCCGAATTGACCTTCAACCATTGGGTGGCATTGCAGGGGATATGTTTGCCGCCGCGGTGTTTGACGCTTACCCCCGTTTGTATGATCACTTTCTGGATGATCTTGCACGCTTGTCGGTGGCGGGGTTATCAGTAATACTTGAAGCAAGGCTAGCCAAAGGTCTAGGTGCAAAACATTTCTCGGTAGTGCAGGCTACCGATGAAAAACCTCCGCGTACTTTGCAGGGCGTTGTTGAATTTCTAGCCGATAAAAACCTTGATAAAAATGTTGTAAGTGCAGCCGTCGGCATATACACATTGCTGGCTGAGGCCGAAGCCGCCGTGCACGGTAAGACCATTGATACGATTCATTTTCATGAGGTCTCTGATTGGGATTCCATGGTTGATATCATCGCTGCTGCTGGTGCTATTGCCCGGCTGGATTGTCAATCATGGCGGCTTGCACCTTTACCGTTAGGTGGGGGAACAATCACTACAGCGCACGGTGATATACCTTTGCCTGCGCCTGCCACGGTGCAACTGTTAAATGGTTATGATTGGATTGACGATGGTCAGCCGGGAGAACGCGTCACCCCGACCGGTGCTGCTATTGTTGCCTACCTTAAGCCGGCTTCATTGCAAAGCACGGCAGCTGCAACGCTATCTGCGGTTGGTGTTGGGTGTGGTACAAGAGAGCTAGCAGACCGTGCCAATATACTGCGATTATCTTTTTTTCAGGAACCAACAAGCAGTAATTACATCCACGATATCGTGTGCAGGCTATCATTTGAAATAGATGATATGACCGCAGAAGAGCTGGCACATGCACTAGATCATTTGCGCCAACGTCAGGGGGTCATCGATTGCAGTAGTGTGCCTATGCAAGGTAAAAAAGGCCGCCATGTGACGGCAGTTCGGCTACTGGTGTTGCCCGATGATAAAGACCAGGTGATTGATCAATGCTTTATGCAGTGCTCTACACTTGGTATCAGGCATGAGCAACTCAACCGCACAATACTGCAGCGTGACAATAGAGCCGTTGATGGTGTGCGGGTAAAGCTGGCCAGCCGCTCACCGTCTGTCACAACCGCCAAAACAGAAAGTGATGACTTAATCCACGCAGATAGCCTTCAGGAACGCAGGCGGCTCGCTGCTCACACTGAGCAAACGGCGCTTGGCGCTGTAGGTTATGACGGTCAATCCACTGATGAGTGAAATAAAAGAATATCAACGTTTATGCAAGGTGCTAAGCGATAAACAAGAAGTGTTAAAAGTTGCACTGAGTGGTGGCATTGATAGCCTTACTCTAATGAAGGTTGCCGCAAGAGTGCGCACCGAACCCACCATTGCGATGCACGCAGTCTCTGCGGCGGTGCCTCTTGAAGCGACGCTTCGGTGTCGTGAGCTTGCCGGTAAATATAACTGGCAACTTGAAGAAATTGATGCCAATGAATTTGACAACGCACACTATGTTGCCAATCCAGTGAACCGCTGTTACTACTGTAAAAGTAGTCTATTTGATAGGATCATTGAATCAGACTACGGTGACAACATTGCCACCGCCCGAAATACCACCATTGCAACTGGCACCAATACCGATGATTTAGGTGATTACCGACCTGGCTTGATCGCTGCTCGTGAGCGCGATGTATGGCAACCGTATGTCATCGCTCAAGTTAATAAAAAAACAATCCGTCGGATCGCCAAACAGGAAGGCCTTGGTGATCTGTCAGAACTTCCGGCGCAGCCGTGCTTATCCAGCAGGGTTGAGACTGGTATAGCCATTAATGTGAAGGACTTGGGTTTCATACATCGTGTTGAAAAATCTGTCACCCAACTGACGGTTGCCGGGGATATTCGTTGCAGAATCACACAGGCAGGTGTCACGGTACAATTGCCGGCAGACAATAAAATATTTCAACACCTGCAAACCCGATCCCTGGCTGAAAAGTTAGTCACGCAATTGTGTGAAGATGAAGATCGGTGCTTTACCGGGTTTGAGCCCTACAAGATGGGCAGTGCGTTTTTAATCGGCAACGGGAATAGTTCAGGCGATGTCTGATATCGAGTTTGACTGGCAACGTGAGCAGCGTACTGGTATTGCAGAAGCTGTTTTATGCACGGGTAAAACACTGACGCAATTGGTCACTATTGTGACCGATGCGAATGAAAGAAAAGCATCGCTGCTACTTACAAGGCTTGATCAAAACCTAGCAGCACAACTGCTTGAAATCAGTATTGGTAATTTTCAATGGATTGAAGCTGCCAGTGTTGCAGTGCTGGATAATGGCTTGCCTGAATCAGTGACCTCTGATTGCTTGATCGTCACCGCTGGCTCGTCAGATATGCCGGTTGCACTCGAGGCACAACAAACGCTTAAATTCTATGGCGTGAACGTATCAGTGCTTGCCGATTGCGGTGTTGCCGGATTGTGGCGACTGACTGATCAACTATCACGGCTGCGGCGTGCGCCCGTGATCATTGCTGTTGCGGGTATGGAAGGCGCGTTGTTTTCGGTGTTGGCAGGCTTGGTCAGCAGTGTGGTCATCGCAGTGCCGCGTTCGACAGGCTACGGTGTTGCTGAAGGCGGACATGCTGCATTAAGCAGTGCCCTGGCGAGTTGCGCTCCCGGCGTTGTGACGGTCAACATCGACAACGGCTTTGGTGCGGCCTGCGCCATGCTGAAAATATTGCGCTGGCATAGCGGCGCCGGCGCCGCAGAATAACAAAAATGTAGATCGGCAATACGCACAGCCATACTAGCTTGCGGTAATTAGTCGTATAATGTCGCCTTAAACTATCAGGAAGATCACATGATTTATACCGGTAAAATTGGGTGCCAAACAATAGCACCAGTTGCTGCCATGGTGACCGCATTGGCGTGCGGCACGCTATCAACGGCAGTTTACTCGCAAGATAAGCTGTCGAAGTTCTTGCTGATTAAATTATCCCGTGATCAATCAGCTGTACTGTGTAAATCAACTGTTTTTACCGGATGTATGGCGTTTACTGAAGAGCAGTGCCTGGAGCTTTCTGAAAAAGCGTTAGAGCAATGCCTAGCGCCACTGCCAGATACAATTGATCTGGCTGAACTGCAAAATGAAGCTTTGGAAGCCTGCCCGAAAGATGTCTATGACAAAGCGGGTTTTAGTGACGAAAAAGCTCAGCAGTGTTTGGCTGAAGCAATGAAGCCATAAACCAGCAGGCTAGCAATACACGATCGTATTGCTTATTCACCGATATAAAAGTCATACCAGGCTTTTTCCTGACCTGCTATTGCTTTTGCAGGGGGTATACCCGGGCGGTGCAATTCGTTACTCCAATCGCGTAACTCTGTTTTTAACTGCGCTGCTACGCCCGGGTTGCGGGTGATCAAGTTTTCATGTTCGTGGTTATTGCTCAGATCGAACAGATATTCTCTATCACCCGCGGATAGATATTTCCAGTCGCCTTTTCTGATCGCTGTTTGATTCCAGAATCGCCAGAATAGAGGGCGGTTCTCAAGCTCAAAGTTTTCGCCTCGTAAATAGGGCAGCAGATTTTCGCCGTCCATTTCATCAATTTCACCTAGGCCTGCAGCGGCCAAACTGGTGGCGGCAACATCAAGCGTTGATACGCCATCGTCCAGTACTGTGTTGTTTGGCAGGTTGTCCGGCCAGGCAACGAGATAAGGTACCCGGATGCCGCCTTCCGCTAACATGCCTTTTTCACCTAGCCACGGTTCGTTGAGTGAACCGTCCCAGATACCAGTGTGGTCATCGATCGGTTTCTCGAGCTTATGGAGACCCAGAGGAGCGCCGTTGTCACTGATAAAAAAGATCAGGGTGTTGTCTGATAAACCGTTGTCTTCCAGATTCTGACGCAGCCGTGCAACGCCATCGTCTATGGCGGAAATCATCGCCAGTGCATGTTTGCGTCGGTTGCTAGCAACATTTTCGTGTCGGGATAAATACTTTTCTGTTGCCACTAACGGCACATGTGGTGCGTAGTAAGACATATAAAGAAAAAATGGTTCTTGCTTGTGACGTTCGATGAATGCAAGACCGGCGTCAGTGGTGACATCAAGTCGATAGTCCAGATTTTTTCGATAAGCGATAGGTACTGTGTTACCGGCCAGATCAAAGTTTGTCCACCAGGTGGTGGTGTAGCCGAAGTACACATCATCAAAGCCACGGGAATCTGGAAAGTACGGTGTACGTTCATCAAGCGATAGCTTGGAGGCGTCAAACTCCTTAGAGTTCACGTCAATCTCAAGATGCCACTTACCGGCCATGCCGGTGGCATAGCCAGCATCTTGTAAGCGATTGGCCAGCGTTGCTTCATCCAGTGGCAATGGAGTATTAGTGTTGTCGTCCAAACCGAA
>JALZUX010000458.1 GCA_023301405.1 Granulosicoccaceae bacterium
CTTTGAATAGTTACATTAGCTGCTTATAAAACCAACGCCTTCTACGTCCTCAGTATCAAAGCCGAACACCTCTCCGTAAAACCACAACTCTGCACCAAAAGCCTTTATTATCGACTCGCTTTGCCGAAAGCCGTGCCCCTCGCCTTCTAATGGCAGGTAGGCAACCTTCAGTTTTTTCTTCAATAAAACGTCGATCATCATTTCCGCCTGACTGGGCGGTACTACTTTATCTTCCAAGCCTTGAAGAAAGATAACCGGACAATTAATAGAATCAGCATGGTTAATTGGTGACCTGGATTCATACAAGGCCTTTTCTTCAGGGTAAGCACCGATCAGACTATCGAGGTAGCGTGATTCAAATTTATGAGTATCTGTCGCCAGCGCGGTAAGGTCAGTCACTCCATAAAGACTGGCACCCGCCTTAAAGGTATCGGTAAAAGCAAGCGCTGCAAGTGCGGTGAATCCACCGGCACTGCCGCCACGAATAGCCACTCTGTTCTGATCAACCAGTTGCTGACTCACCAGGTACCGGACACCGTAATCACAGTCTTCAACGTCCGCTACCCCCCACTTAGTCTTCAAGGCGTCGCGATACTTTCTGCCAAACCCGGTACTACCTCGATAGTTTGAATCAAACACGGCAAACCCGCGATTAGTCCAGAACTGTATTTTCAAACTCAGATCATTTTGTGTCGATGATGTGGGACCGCCATGAATCATCACGATCAATGGTGGCAATTCGTCATTAAGGCCTTCATAGCCAGCGTTTACCGGTGGATAGAAAAACCCATGCGCCTCTACCCCGCCGGCACTTGGGTAACTTATAGACACGCCTTGTGAATAGTTTGATGGATCGATATCCACTGTTGAAGATCGACTGACGATGACCTCAGAATTTTCTGGTGCATTTGCAGCAGCAAGATATAAGCAACTGAAGGTCGTGGGCGATTGCGCGATATAGCAGATCACACCATCATCACAATGCACCGACTGATAACTGCTATGGGGGCGTGCCACATCAGTGTGCTTGCCGGTGCGCACATCAATCAGTGCCAAAGCGTCAGTGCCGGCGCGGCCGTATGAAGTCACTATCGTATGCTGATCGACAAAGCTATAACGGCGCATACCGAAGACCCACTGCGGCATTCCAAATTCTGCATCCATAACACATACCGGTTGATCAGCATCAGCAGTATCGCGGTAAATGTTCCACCAGTTAGAGCGATCGGAGACGTAATATAATTCACCACCGGAGCTCCACTCGGGCTGAAAAATAGACTCGGCCTCGCCACCCGCCACCTTAACTACAGACGTTAAAGAGTCCTTGTTCGCGACATTAGCTTTAAAAAGCTCGGTACTGTCCCACGGCATATCCGGGTGCATCCAGGACAGCCAGCACAGCTGATTACCATCGGGGGAAAACCCTGCAGACGCATAAAAGTCCTGCCCTTCCTGAAGAGTACTGACTTGACCAGTATCCGTGTTTATTGCCACTAGGCTATTACGCGGCTCCTTAAGATCAGCCCCGTGAGTCTCTGCAATGGCGACCAACATTTGGCGCTGCGGACTGTAAGCAAAGTCAGCAAAGCGGGTGCCGGGCACATTGGTGACAGCATCAACTGAACCGTCTTTTGCTTTATAAACCTGTTGATCGGCTTGATTAACAAAAAATACGCCCTCCTCTGTTGGTAGAAAAGACGCGCCGCCGTACTCATGCACTTGAGTACGGCAATTGAACTGGGTAGGAATAACTTCAACTGGCGTAGTGTCAACTTTTTGATCTTGTGAAAGCACCGCCACCGACTGCTTAACAATGACACTACGACCCTGCTCTTCAGGCCTGCTTTCAAGCCAGTAGACATCACCGTCAAATAGGCGGGCGTGCGAAATTCCAACACTGGAAGAACACATCAACTCTGCAGTTATCGCAGAAGACCAGGTGCCGAATCGTGCCGCTTTTTTCATGTTTATCTGATACTAATTGCGTGTGTGGTGTGAACCGAATGAGTTTGTTTGGCAATTCCAGTAGCAAACTTGCCGCTAGACTTGAGCAGAGGCTGTTACAAACGTCAGCCAGCTTTCAACATGAGACAACATTTCATCACGAGCGACCCTGCGGTCCGGGGCTTTGTCATCGAAGTTCGAATCGATCACCACTGTGGCTGGCGTTATAGTGACGCTATGAGCGTTACCATTAAATTCAGCGTGCTCATTGTCACTTTTTAACAACGCAATAAGATCAGTGATCACAGCGACCGACTCTTGTAAGTCAGTTTGTATAAAAGTAGCCAACCTGCCGTCACTGCCGCGTGCACAGGGATTTCCGCCTTCATCACGATAAAATTCAAGATCAGCCATTGCTATCTGTCTCTTCGAAAAATTGGGAAAGCAGTATTTATATCACCACCAGACATGGTGTAACCCTGAATATCGAAACCAAGACCTGAGGGGCCTTGCCAGGGCTGTTTTTTCTTGTCTTTACTGTTGCTATAAGCATTGAGAATGGCATCACTGACTTGTTGTTGCGACATATTGTCAGGGAAGAAGCTGGAAAATTTACTCTTCCATTGATTGCCATCCTGTATCTCAATGTTGGCCGTATAAACACCAGCACGGTTAGGCTTGTCTTTGATACTGACAATACGTGCAATGCTGGAGTCTTTGCCACCAGGCCTTGAGTGATAACCAACCGGCTTACCCTTGCGATTGATTTCGCCTTCAAATATATGGTGAAGATTAAGTGCCGGGCTTGTCTTAGACCACTTAGACCCCGGCTTGTAGCCTGCCGTGGATGTTGAGGCAACAGTGCTGGTGGAACTACTGCCAGTACTTCCACCGGCAAGCTGATTGAGATCTATCCCAAACTGCTCTAGATTTACTCCGAGCGCCACCAGAATGGCCCCTATAATCGGGATGATAACTTTTTTGTTTAACATGTCTTAACCCTGAATCAATGCCTATAGCCGGCCACAAACGCGATCTGTTTCTTGCCACTTAACCACAGAGGCTTCAGCTTCTATTATGCCACGTCACGAAAGCCTATTGCGGCTAACACCTCGGCAAACGCTTTGTTGACATAAAACGCCACAATT
>JALZUX010000459.1 GCA_023301405.1 Granulosicoccaceae bacterium
ACAACAACGTGATCCAGCAGAAAATCTTCCACGTCTGCACTTGATGCGCGCAAGTCCGCTAGTGTTATCGTTATTTCGGTGTCTTCGATCCCCGTCAGAATCGTACTTTCATACCCTTGCAGCACAGGTGGATCATTGACTTCAGCAACTGTTGCAAACACCGTTTCACTGCCTAAGGAAAGCTCACCCTCTGAATCGATACCATTCACCAAAAAGGCGCTCAGCAAGCCGTTAGCATTAGGTGCCGGTGTCCAGTAAGCGTTGCTGTCTGCGTCGATTGTGTTGTGAACGCCTTGTTGGAATTCGACGGCAGTTGCCAGAGTTTCCCCAATAAGCAACTGATGGCCTGGTCCTACTTCTTGTACCACCAAACCATGTAGTAAGCCGTCTTCGGCATCGGTACTGTTAGCACGTAAATCTGCTAACGACAGTGCCACCGTAGTGTCTTCTGTACCGATGATAAGCGCGTTGCTATAGCCATCTAGAACTGGTGGGTCATTCACTCCGTTGACTGTGATAGATACCATCACCGGATCAGACACATTCCCGCCAGCATCAGCAACGGTATACAGAAAGCTATCATGTAGAATCTCCCCCCCGCCATGGCTGTAAACTACATTGCCAGCATCATCAATGGACGCTGTGCCGTAATCAGGACTGTTTACTATGGTTAACGTTTCAGGCACTAGTGGTTCGTCAGCGATGATATCGTTCACAAGCACGGGAATACTCACCGAAAGACCTTCCGCGACGGTTGCTGTGTTAGCTAATGATCGCGGGTGGGTTTCGTTAATCATCACTGAAATACTAGCACTATCACTACCACTCGCACTGACTCCGGCATCTGCTAATGACAACACGATGTTGTCATGGCTGGTGCCGACCCCATCGTGTACATAAGCAACACTACCGGCCAATATATCTGCGTAGGTCACTGATTCACCAACCGCCAGCAACGCGCCATTGAGTTGCAATCTCCCGAACGACGGTGTCTCCGTCAAACTGATGAGCCTCTGCGACTCTGGCACATCTTTGTCTATGGCTTCGATATCAGTCGATGTGAATGTATGGCTACCACCGCGAGATAACGTTATATCATTTACCAGCAATTGCGGTGGATCAGACGCTTCTGTCACGTCAAGCCTTAGATTAGTCACCACGTTACTGAGGTCATCTCCACCATTGCTGACACCGCCGTTGTCCTGTACGCGAAAGCTTATATTATCGTAGTTAAATCCGCTGGTATTTGCTTCAGGGTAAAACACCAAATTACCCGCAGCCACTTCCGCCGCCGGTATTTCCTGGTTATTGTTCACAGCAAGCCCGTTCAGTTGAAGCTCACCCCGTACCGGTGCACTCACAATATGTATTGCAGCCAGCTCGTGGTTGTCTGTGGGATCTGAGAATGAAAAATCAGAAATTGCTAACGTATAAAACGTGTCCTCGGGAAGTGTCACTATCAAGTCACCTGCAAGCGGAGCATCATTCACAGCCACTACAGTGATAACTCTGGAGGCTAAAAATGATTCATCTACCGCATTAGCTGCGCTGAAAACAATACTGCGATCTCCGGCAATCGGGTTTTCACTGGTATTTTCAAAGGTAACGCTTCGTAACGCCTCTTGCCAGTTTTCGTCAGTGCCAGTACCTGTAATTACAAGGCTACCATCAGTGCTGTTCCAACTACTGGTAAAAGAATCGTGATCAATAAACGATAAAATGTCTTGTCCGGCCACATACCCGCTGCCAATGTAGATCGTCGCGGTTTCTACAATGGAAAGTGAGTCTGTAGTCAACTGTAGGGTTGCAGTCGTGTTAACCGCACCATTGTTTTCAACGTATCTAAGCGGGACAGTCTCTATATTGGTATAAATAGGCGAAGGAACGTCGACGACTTGTGCTGAAACGGTTTCGTCATATGAATAGCCATTTACATCGGTCACTCTAACGGTCACATCATGATAGCTGGCTGATTCAAAATCTAACAGTCCACTATTCGGCGCAGTCAGTTCACCACTATCACTATCAATTGCAAAAATACCAGTTGGATCTGACTGCAGGGAAAACTGGAACTGTGGCAAGATAACATTGGCATCCCACTCGATAACGGAACTGTGAATAGAGAAAACGCGCGCGTCGTTCCAGGCTCCATTTGACGTGTACATGTACGCGTGGTCTTCATTAAACTGGTTATTAGGTTCGTTAGCTAGCCAATTTGAATAGGCACCATTCACCGACTCACCATCTTCGCCATCCGTCCAGAATTGAGCCCCGTCAAAATCACCGCTTTGCCATCGCCAATCCCCTTCTTTGGTTTGGTCAGAAGCGCCTATCCAGACCGCCCCTTGACTAGGCGCAGCCAGTGCACGCACCACTTCATTTTCATAGGCAGATTCAATGGTAACCAATTGACCGGGAATGCCATTGATGGTTTGCGATGCTGCTAAGTTTTGAGCATTTTGCCACGGCGTAGCAAGACTCTCAGTGCGGTAGAGTTTTTCGGTAACACTATCGTAGTGGAAACTGGAATCAGCAGCCAACAATCCCGAGAGGGCTGCTGGTACTGCGGACTCCTGTCCATCAACTGGTTTTTGCAGTGTTGGCACAAGGACACCAATCACCGTATTTTCCGGAGCATTTTCATTGATCTGCAATACGCCTGACGGTGTACTGTTGTTAAAACCATCCCCGCTAGCATGGCCTACAATGAGGTTTCTGCCGCTAACGATATCATTGATCTCACCGGCATTGTTAATGCCGTCCATCTGCCAGTTCAAAACCAGTGAATCTGGTAGGCTTTCACTGTTTAATTTCGTTTGTGAATACCTAGCTATCTCGGCTCCAGTGCGTTCTTCATTCCAGATGCGTACATCGTAGATTACGCCCTTTACACTCTGATCAGGATTAAAGCCACCTAGTACAGAGTCTTGCTCTTGCCCTATTACAATAGCCCCTCCCGATTGCAGTTGATCCCCGGTCAGTACTTCGTTATCAATGTGGGCTAATACCCCATCAACATAAAATCTTAATTCACCATTTTCTGAATTCCAGCTAATCGCTATAGCGTGTCTATTCCCGTCGAGCAGTTGAGGGAAATCATCTCTTGAAACAAATCTCTCATTATTGATATTTACTAATATACGAGCATCATCTAAAACGCCATAGCGAAATTCATTATTGGAACCCGACACAGCATAAGACAATAGAGTATTGTGACGATTGACACTATCGATCGAAAACTGGCTTTCAACAGTAAATTGGTCGATCCCCCCCAAAGCCTCCCCGCCGTCATTCAGGAATAAGTAAGAATTATTGCCGCCATCTACATTCAGGGATACGCCACCTGAAAGGTCAACGGGTCCAGAGGGTAGCACTTGAGAGTCAATGACTGCAACGGCTGAAGCATTCGACAGAGAGTCGTCAACAGGGCCATTGGTTATATCGACTACTGCCCGTGTTACACCATCAGTGAATAATCCGCTAAACGTATCATCAACACCAAGCGCCCTAAGTTGAGGTACTGTACCGGTATAATCAGTAGCAGGTATAAAACGCAACAATGAATTCACATCAAGCGCTAGCGCTGACGCCGCACCAACCGGTTGAACGTCGAACCAATTGACTCCGTCATCTGTTGAATACTGCCAATTGCCTTCATCCGTGGTGACGTCATTGATAATCACAATGCCGGCAAAAGTTCCGTCAAGATCAGAGAATTGACCGGTGAATATATTCTCAATGGTGTCGCCAGCGGGTGCTGCGCTATTCTTGACAACATTGGCAAGTACACCGTCAGACAGTAATGGCGAATCATTTATTGAAAACAACTGTATGTTTCGTGACACCACTGTAGAGTCATCACTGCCGTCATTGATGACAATAGAAACACTACGCGTTTGCAAGTCAGGGGCGTCACTGCTGTTTTGGTAGTTTACACTGCGAAGTACGCTCTGCCAGGCAGCGTTGGGTGCAACGCCACTTAGCATCAGAACACCAGTGGTAGAATCAAAAGAGCCACTAATGCCCCCTGCACTTGTAAATGACAACAAGTCTTCCGTGTTATTAAAATTTTCACTGATGCTTATTGTGGCAGAACTTAACGTAGCGCCATCACTATCAAAAACCGTCAACGTATCTGTTAGCTCAACTTGGCCGCTGCCTTCTGTGTAGAGCAGATCGTCACTTTCAATTGAACTCAACACTGGCGCATCGTTTACTGGCGTTAGCTCAATACTAACCGTGAACTCTGTTTCGCTTCCCATGCCATCATCAACACGTAATAGTGTTGAGTCAGCTGTCACGTTTTCGTCTCCGTTATGGCGATAATTCAGCTTACCATCACTGATATCTTGTTGTGAAAATGAATCTCCCGGTCCAAGATCAACACTATCAAGCACAAAAAAACCGTGGTCAGCAGCACTCAAAATCGTATAAATCAGCTCAGTTGGATTGTCCTCACTGTCTATGGTCAGCAACTGAGCATCTGAAATACGAATAAGCTGGTCTTCAGCAACCGTTAGTAATTCATTGTTGACAAGTACTTCTTCAGAACGAAGGTCAAGTGACACAGTAGCGGTGCTGAACTCGTTGAGTGCATTAAGTCCTTGGTGTTCAAGCGCCGCAGCATCAAAGCCGTTCAACAGCTGAAAGTTTGCCACTTCATGGCTTGTCAGTGGATTTTCCAGCCCACGTTCCGAATGATTATCAGTCCCAATATAGGCTGGCACTGTTGGTTCAAACTGATCACCTCCACGAAAGTGGGAAGAGGTATCTTGCTGTATGCCATCAATATAAATTAATACACCACTGCTGGCCGGGTCAAGACCTTCGCGCACAACAATCGCATAGTTGTGCCAACCGCTATCGAGATTTCGGATATCGGTCATGTACCCGTTATAGCCGGATCGATTATCATTGTTATCCCATAGATTGGTCACTAGCATGCCGGCCTGGTCCTCGGTGCCGTATGCTTCGCCGTTAATCCGAATAAACAATGAGTTCTGTGTTTCCCAATCCCCTTGCGAGAAAAGTGTCTCTTGTCGGTTATTATTCGCAAGGTCGTTAACCTTGAAATCAAAAGTTAGTGTAAATTCGTCAGGGTAGTCAATTGGTGGCAGTTCAACGTAATCGTTACCATCAAAGATCAGATCATTCATAGCGCTATCTGATACCACCACACCTGAATTTCGCCCTGCGTCATCCACACCATTAGCG
>JALZUX010000460.1 GCA_023301405.1 Granulosicoccaceae bacterium
CAAGGTGGCGGGCAACAGCCACTCAGAACCATAAGAGAAGTATCAATGCAATCACACGCACAACGCCAATGGGGAAACCTGCATGATACTTCTAGCCTCAAACGACCATATCCCCCCATAGACAATCCGACTTGTGAAATATCTGACAATCCTCGCGCCACATAGACACCAATTACTGTATCCGAGTCGGCAGACGCAGCTGCAATGCTATCGGTAGCCCCATTAACGATATGGCCGGACAGAATCCTCAAGCGCCTGAAAATCTGCATTATTGGACGCGAAAACTGTAAACTGACAAGCCTCGTTATCCGGCGTGTCGCGAGACTGGAAATGATTTGTCCTCACATGACTCCCCCTTACAAAATACGGCTTGTCGAAGTGCTTAACGCAGCAATTGGATTTCACCTAACATGAAAATACTAACTAAATCCACTGCACTTAATCCATCACACCATACACATTTTAGTCTCAAATTAAGGAGATCAAATTGACTCAAATAACAACCTGCTTTAATACCGTTAGAAAAATCCTTGATAATTTACCCACTGGTTGGATAGAACTGACAACCCACCGTCTAGACACCTATGACGAAGAGCAGGCGAAGTCACAATTCTTACAGCAATTGCAAGCATTAACCTCTACCACAGACTATGACGTAAATACGCTTGACGCACTACCAACCGCTTATGACTACGCTCGTCTGGGGCACCCGTTATCCTGCGTTTTAGAATGGCTTGTTGCGCAGATCAATGACGTACCGGCAGATCAAGTCATTACGTATTCATCCAAAACTATGCCTATTCTTGCGGTGTTACGTAAAAACACTTTAAGCACTGTGGCGACCCACCTGTATTATGACACTGATTCTTCACCACTGATTGACAGCGAAAGACTGGAAAGAGTTTACAACTATAACGTTCACATACATAAAATAGAAAGTGTCGCCCAAATTCCGAAGCACGGTGACGCGACAGTGTTATTCGTCACACAGGCACCTTACAAAACAACATTAGAAATCAATAAAAACATTGATGCTACAGTCAACATTCACCCAAACTGCGGCAGCACTATTATTGTTCATAACACCGGGATCACTGATCTGGTTAAAGACCTACAGCATGTAAGACGTCGCGAAACTATCGCAATCACGCCACTCAATGCTTTACACGTGCTACACGAAATTGTTAATGATAAAACTGTCCCAACTGAAAATTGTCAGCCACAAGAACTCAACAAAGTATTCGATTGCATCAAAGACAACACCGGTAGCACAGTGACTCCGCTTGTAGCTTCTAGCGGACTATCTATTCAGTACGCCATGATGATGGGATTGGTCGAAGACGCCATGACGCAACACCCGGGTAAAGCTATTAAACTTATAATTCCACCAAATTGTTACGGTGGCACCAACGATCAGGCAAGACGGATAGCAGCATTAATCCCGACTGTCGATATCGTCGATTTATATGTCGATAACGGCCAGGATCTAGTCAGTAGCCTTGACGTTGTATTGAAAAATGCCGCCCACACTGATAGCGCGCCTATTATTCTGGCAGAAATCCCCACTAACCCCAGAGTAGAGGTGCCAGACATGGACAAACTGGCAGCAGTACTAATGGAACAACGAAAAACTCAACACGATACTCTGGCTATTGCTCCAGCATTCACCGTAGATCAAACGTTCTGCCCTAACGTAAAGCTGCTAAACCAACAAAGCGTGTTGTCACAAGTGAAAACCGTTTCATATACCAGCGGCTCTAAATTCCCCAGCGGTGGGCGTTGCAACAGCGGGTATTGCACCACCAATGAAGCAGCAAAATCCGTTCAGGCGCTCATCGAAAAACACCTAAACCTATCTGACAACGGAGCGACTGCCAACCAGTTAAATACACTGGCTGAACACATGCCTTCAATGCCAGAAAGGATTACAGAAGCCTATAATAAAACAAGGGAATTCGTGGATCATGTAGAGCGTGTATTGCCAAACGCAAAAATTAATTTTATACCACACGATTTAGTCGAGCGCGGTTTCACTCCGTCGGTGTTTTCACTGGACTTACCTGCTAGTGGAAAAACAACCGAAGAGCACAAAGAAAATAAAAAGCTGCTCAATATAAAACTGATTGAACACATGATTGAAAAGCAACCGGATGATTGCACGCACTGCGTCAGCTACGGCCAATTAAAGGGCAGCTATTGGACCATACCGGCAACCTCGACCCAAGGAACAACTAAAGAAAACGACAAGGATTATATTGTTCGTGTGGCTTTTGCAGCTGATATCGACGTGGCAAAATTATCAGCAACTTTTGATGAGTTTTGTCACAACGAGAACCTTACTTAGCGTTATACCTAAGCACCATCTCAGAGCGAAGTGAGATGGTGCATGCTGCCTTGAGGTCCACTATTTCCTTTCTACACCAACAAACTCGCTGCACCAAATCGCCACTGGCATACGGCTTATCAGCGATATCTCAAAACAACCGCGAGTCACGATGCCCTACATTGTTTTGTGGAAACCCAATGCGTAAGGGTGGCTTTTGGATCTGTATAACTCGCGTTTGATATCGTAGTCATTTTTCGCTGTTAATAGGCAAATCACTTCATACCACCAGTGCGGTGACTTCCAAGCCGGGCAGCTTCCAGCATAGAATTATTTCAAACAAGCGTAGAAATCTGGTACCACTAGCCGTCCCCCGCGAATCATCTAGTATTTTATTGAAAAGGCTGGAAAAGTACATCTATGACCCAATAAAAGACGGAGTAGAAAAAACAGTAGAATCAGTAAGCTATACGGAGGTAAAGCCACCAAATGAATTGGTAGAGTGCGTGCACAGTTTTTGGGAGCTCAAGACAGATAAAATATTACCTGATGATTTTTGTCTTCATGCGCTACCTGATGCCTGTGTGAACATTCTATTCAATCAGGTCGATACCAGAATTGCAGGAGTTACGGCATTACGCACCACCTATGAAGTGCTAATCTTGGGCAAAGAGTTTCACTATGTTGGCATTCAATTTTTACCGGGAGCATGGCGAGGTGATCAAAATGAAACGACTGCTAGCTTTGTAGGGACGCCATACGTCGGCGACTTACCACTCATCGAGACAAGCAATGAGTTAGCTCGTATAAATTTCTCAGAAAAACAGCCAATTTTGTCAACGCTTGTATACCAACTGATAAAGCACAAGCAAGTTGCGATAAACGATGTTACCGCTAAAATACTGGCCAATATCGATACAATCCATACGGTGGCCGATATGGCCACTGCGACAAATATGTCGACTCGCCAACTGCAGCGAATACTCAAACGGTCAACAGGATTCTCACCCCATGACTTCCTTAAGGTATCGCGACTGCAGCAATCGTTCAAGCAACACTATCTAGACATTTTTACTGATCAATCGCATTTTATTCATTCGTTTCGGGAAATCACCGGATACACACCCGCGCAGTACTACCTGAAATTCGATGTCTGATTTATACAATACGTTGTTCGCTGGCTGGTTCACAATCGCTCCCGACCTCACAGCAAGCAGGAAGAAAAACATGAAACAAAACGCAATCGGATGGTTCGATATTTACGTAAACGATATGGATAGAGCAGCAGCTTTCTACCAAACCGTTTTCACCAAAGTTCTCGAAGACATGATAGACCCCACAGACAGCAACGTTCTGATGAAGAGCTTCCCTACCGATATGGCTTCCTATGGCGCTGGCGGGGCTCTGGTACAACGAGAAGACCTGAGCCCCGGTATCGGTGGCACGACGATCTATTTTGGCGTGGATGATTGCGCAAACGAGGAATCGCGAGTCAATGATGCTGGCGGACAGGTGATCAGACCGAAGATGTCGATTGGGGATTACGGTTGGATTAGCCAGTGTTTGGATCCCGAAGAGAATATGTTTGGCTTAAGCTCAATGAAAAAACGCTAAGCGCAGTAAGTCCTAACGGTAGTCAGTTGGCGACCAATCGAAGCCGGCTCATTGCCAGACCGGTAGCAGCAAGACCGCAACACCAGCCTGCACCAGAAAACTTCACTCCTTGTATGATCTTGCGCGCGGACTTGCAACCCCGCTAATATTGCAGGTATCTACTAAAAATGTAACGAAAATGACCCAGGACGAGGCACTACATTTACTCAAACTTGGCAAAAACGTCTTTCTCACCGGCTCTGCCGGCTCGGGTAAGACTTTTCTGCTTAATCGCTATATAAGGTATTTGCGACGCCACAAAGTTGGTGTATCAGTGACTGCCTCAACCGGGCTTGCCGCTACTCACCTCAATGGGCGCACCATACACTCGTGGAGTGGCATAGGTGTGCGCGAAGCAATGAGTGAAAAAGATCTAGATACCCTTCAGCGCGATAAGCGAGCAAGAAAAAGGTACCGGAATACAAAAGTACTGATCATTGATGAAATTTCTATGATTCACGCCTATCAACTCGACTTAATTGATCAGGTTGCCCGTCATATGCTTGAACCATTGCTACCATTTGGTGGGCTGCAGGTCGTGCTTTGCGGAGACTTCTTCCAGTTACCGCCGGTGACTGGTGATACATCCCCTTCCAACCACTTTGCTTTCGATTCGATCGCATGGAATACGGCACAGTTCTGCACTTGCTACCTGCATGAGCAACACCGCCAGGGTAACGATCTTTTATTAAACGTGCTTAACGATATTAGAAGTGGTAACACAGGCGAGCACACCAAAGTACCACTCCGAACGCGCTACAAACAAACACCAAACGGCACAGTTCAGCCCACCAAACTATTTGCCCGCAACGTTAATGTCGATAGCATAAATCACAAAGAGTTGAATACGCTAACAGGCACGGAAAGGGAATTTCGAATGCTAACTCAGGGCAGCGCTCCGTTAGTCGACTCCCTAAAACGCAGTTGCCCTGCACCAAATGAGCTGAAACTTAAGATCAAGGCAAGAGTCATGTTTGTTAAAAACGCATCAGATGGCAGCTATGTCAACGGCACATTGGGCAGAGTGAAATCATTTGATGGTGATGGCATGCCAGTCGTAGAAACTTTTGACGGCAGCGTGGTTGTGGCCGAGTACGATGATTGGAAGTACGAAGAAAATGATCGAGTGCTGGCGACTATATCGCAAGTACCACTAAAACTTGCATGGGCAATCACAGTACACAAGAGCCAGGGCATGACCCTTGATGCTGCTGAAATGGATCTATCCGATGCGTTTGAACCAGGCATGGGCTATGTTGCGTTGTCTCGGGTCCGTTCACTCTCGGGCTTGAATTTACTAGGACTGAATGAAACAGCACTGAGCGTGCACCCGCAAATATTGGAAAGGGACCATACATTTCAAAGCCAATCAACAGTGGCAACTCAACAATTGGCTGCCCTTTCCGAGACAGTGCGAACCAGCCGGCAAACAGACATATTGCTGGATCGATTCAACGGCAAGCGCAAGGCTCAGAAACACCCGGCGCACCAACCACCAGAAAATAACCAAACGCTCGAGTCAACGCTACCTGCTGACAGCTCTGCGAAAAACGCTTACCAACCATGGAGCGATGCAGATGATAAATTGCTGGCGGCACTATACAAAGACAATCAATCGATCAAGGTCATTGCCAAGCAACTGCAACGTGGCAGCGGCGCTATTCGCAATAGGTTGAAAAAACACCATCTTATTTTACCAACCGAGACGAAAAAGCAATAACATGCAAAGAAAAGCGCACATTCAAAGCTCAGGCTTTCTTCCGCCCTGAAGGAGACACCGGGCCTGCTGCTACAACGCAAATCAATCAACGCCATGACAAAGCCACGCGAATCATCAACAGACACCGTGCTTTCACAGCTTGAAAGCTGAAACCAAAAGAACTGCCTACCCGATATCAGCTATGTTGTTAACAGCGTAGACAGATTTGACGAAATACTAAAACTATTTAAACAAGCCGACGGTCAGCACCCGGCACCGGTTTACGAAAAAATGCAAGGCAATACACCTGTTGAAATCCTACGACTGGCGCGACTATATGGCGAAATGCCAGATAAACCTAAAGACGACTAAAATTAGCACCTTGAAAGTCAGCCGTATTACTCATGAAGTGATCATTCTATCGCGGCATTCCTACTCGCAATCATCGACATAACATTATCCTCTATCACGAAACAGGGCTGAACCTTCCCACTCATTAACGTACCGATTAGCGATATCTGTATTTAAAAAATCAACGAAACCCTACCCATAATGAATCGACCTGCCCATCCCTGAATCTGAGGTTATGCTTAACGTTGAACACCTTCACTCAGAGCCAAAATAGAGAGGACAGATCGTGAAAGAATTTAACGCATAAATACACCCAAAGGTCCAAACAACCGGTGCATCGCTGAGAAAGGTTGATTACAATACGCAGGATCACCCAGCCTACATTCTGATCTCCTCTGCCGCTTATTAGCTCAGTTAAAGCCCACCTATATTGCCTTCAAAATCATGGTAAGAAAGGTTCGTAAAAAAACGCTATCCGACTGCAGCAGTTTTGTTATTGTAACCGTCCACAGGGGCACCAACTTTCACTAAAAGGCTTATATCTATGCACTCTAGCAACAGATACCGTAGTTTCGCCCTCGCCATTGCGTGTATCTTATTAATTAACTGCAAAGGCGACCAGGAAACTACCGCCTGGTCAGGCTTCTATGGCACTTTCAAGGGCAGTGCCGAATCAGTCATCAGTGGTGAGTTGTCTGAGCGCGAGCTCACTGTGGTGATCAAGCCATGGAAAGACAAAGGATTCACTGTCGAATGGACAACACTTATCCATCGCGCCAATGACAAGAAAAAAATGACCGATCTGTCAATCAACTTTTATCCATCCTCGCGGCCCGGAATCTATGCCTCTGCCATGAGAACTGATGTCTTTGGTCAGGCTGTACCCTATGACCCTGTCGGCGAAGATGCTGACCCTTATGTGTGGGCAGGCATTGAAGGCGATTCTTTGACGGTATCGGCTCTGTACATTCTTAGCGGTGGACACCACGAAATGCATTTGTACAAAAGATCACTTAACGAGAATGGTCTATCACTGGATTTCGAACGACTGAACAACGGTGAAAAAGTTGCCAAAGTTGCGGCTCAGCTTGAATCAGTTGAGTAATTGTGCTGCTGAGATCAAGACGGCAGACGGATGACCCACCTACTCAACCCAGTTTCATCGCATGGTCAACTCACCTAATGCCCTGCACCGACCGCTTGTAAAAGCATTCACTGCCCTGAATCGATGCTCTGCACCCATTACTGAGCAATTCTCTCCAGTCGCCAAATGCACACTTTCGTCGCTACAGCTTTGCTTTTGCTTAATTACTCAGCAACCCGCTTTTGCCATTACCCGGTCATGCTTGACCGGGAGTAACTTAGGTCACAGGGAAACTACAAGTAATCGGAAAACCCCGATTACTTAAATTGTAAAACAAAATAAACGATTTTATTCTGGAGCTTTCAGTTCAGATATGAAAGTGACCGTGATCGGGCCTGTAGAAAACCCGCCAACACCAAAAGCCTGGTGATCGATATCGGTGGTCGCCTTCAAACCAAGCCATTCACCCTTGTAGTAGTCAAGTGCCTGGCCAACAGGATGTGGACCCTGGTGTGTGATTTCCGCACTCATCGTAACTTCCTTAGTTACACCGTGAAGGGTTAAGTCCCCTGTTACATCCATGGTGGTATCGCCGGTTTTAGCAACCGAAGTACTCTTAAATGTCATTGTCGGGTGAGTCTCGACTTCCAGAAAATCAGCGCTTTTCAAATGAGTGTCCAAAGCTTCAAAGCCAGTAGAAACACTGGCAGCATCAATAGTCATTTCCACTGTTGACTTTTCGATATCATCGGCCAGTACCACTGTACCCGCAGCGGTATCAAATTCACCGCTTTGAATCGACACCCCTGCGTGATTCCAGCTAAATTTAACTTCGGTATGTCCCTGATCAGTATTGTAGGTTACATCAGCCATTGCTGAACCGGCAAATAGCGCCGCGGCAACTGCAGCAATTTTGAACGAGACGGGGGATTTAATACTACGCATTTTTTTTCCTTTGGTTGTTCTATAGCAATGGCGCGTCAGGCGATAACGTTACAGTAGGCAACAACCTTTAGGCGCCATTTTCTCTGTTTAGAATATGTATGAGTTACCGTAGATTG
>JALZUX010000461.1 GCA_023301405.1 Granulosicoccaceae bacterium
TTCGAAAGAATACGCGAAGAACTAAGGGCTGGTAACCCGATACAAGCGGCTATTCACGCTGGCTATGAGAAAGCATTTGTAACCATCGCTGATGCAAACGTAACTACATTGATAGCTGCAGTGGTGTTGTTTATTTTTGGAACAGGGCCTATTAAAGGCTTTGCTATCACGCTATGTATTGGCATTGTTACCTCTATGTTTACTGCAATTTTTGGCACTCGTGCAATTGTTAACTGGTTGTATGGCGGTAAGCGCGGCCTGCAGTCACTTCCAATTTAAGTCAATCCTTGCAATCAATACAAACATGCTAATACGTTGGCTTGTGGAAAAATAATGCCTAGAACAGCTGAAGAGATAAATAACAGATTCGATATTATGGGGCTGCGCAAGCCGGCGATGGTTTTTTCGTTGGTACTGATCGCTATCTCATTGATATCGCTTGCAGTCCGAGGCTTAAACTTTGGCATTGATTTCACTGGCGGATACGTCATCGAGGCCGGATTTGACCAGCCCGCTGACCTACCAGCGCTGCGTGAAAAATTAGCTGAAAAAAACCAATTCAGTGATGCCATCGTCCAATATTTTGGTACTCAGAGTGAAGTGCTGGTTCGATTGGTGCCACAGGAAGGTTTGAGCGGCGCGAAGATCAACAGTGACGTCAAAGATATCCTTGAGAGTGCAGGGCAGGGAAAGGTAGACATGCGGCGCGTGGAGTTTGTCGGCCCGCAAGTGGGAGAGGAGTTGCGAGAGCAGGGTGGATTAGCAGTACTAATAGCGTTGGCGTTTATCGTTGTTTATGTTTGGTTGCGATTCGAGAAAAAGTTCTCTGTCGGTGCGGTAGCGGCATTAGTGCACGATGTGATCATTACGCTAGGTTTTTTCTCGCTCACTCAGAATGAATTTGACCTGAGTGTATTGGCCGCCATATTGGCGGTGATAGGGTATTCCCTGAACGATACAATTGTGGTGTTTGACCGCATCAGGGAAAATTTTCGTATTATTCGAAAAAGTACCACTGAGCAAATATTGAATGTATCAATAAATCAAACGCTATCGAGAACAATTATCACCTCATTGACCACCTTGCTGGTGCTATTGGCACTGTTTCTTTTGGGTGGCGAAACTATCCATAGCTTTGCAATAGCGTTAATTATCGGTGTGATTGTGGGGACGTATTCTTCAATTTATGTAGCAGGTTCAAGCGTAATTGCGCTAGGGCTTTCTCGCGAAGACATGATGCCAGTCGAGAAAGAGGGTAGTGCCGAAATAGATAGTATTCCATAGCAGCTGGATTGCTCCACTATGGATCTTGAAGTGGTGCGCAAGGGTTTGCGCACTTAGAAAGCGGGGGAAACTAAACTTCTATAATTTTCAGGCGGCCAAACGTCTGAATCATGCCATGAAATACTTTCGGTGAGGCGGCGACAATGTTGCCACTCTCGAACCAGTCTTCATTGCCAGTCATGTCGCCAATGAGTCCGCCTGCCTCCCGAACGATGAGGGCACCGGCTGCGGTATCCCACTTTTTTAATCCAAATTGCCAGTAGCCATCCAGTCGTCCGGCGGCGACGTAGGCCAGGTCAAGTGCTGCACTGCCTTGGCGTCGTATTCCGGATGAGCCTTCGCTGAAAGCGTCAAAGGTTCGGCGGTAAGCACGGTAGTTTGATGTGCCGTTGTTGGCGAAGCCCGTGCTCAGGAGCGCTGAGCTGATCGAGTTGCTTTTGCTGACCCGAAGTCGTTTGTCATCGAGTGTTGCTCCGCCACCGCGTGTGGCAGTAAATAATTCTTGGCTCACTGGATTGTAGATAACCGCCTGTTCCATTCGGTTGTTCTGGGCTGCTGCTATTGAGACGCAGAAAGACGGGTAGCCATGAAGATAGTTTTTTGTGCCATCTAGCGGGTCGATGTACCATTTGAATTCGGCGTCTTGATTACCTATTTCACCGCTTTCTTCACAGATGAAGGCATGGTCAGGATATGATCGGGCTAGCGTGTTGACTATTTCTGCCTCGGCCAATCGATCGACTTCAGTGACAAAGTCGTTGTGGCCTTTGGTTTCAACTTTGAGTGAGTCAAGTCTGTCCATGTGGTTGGTTAAAACACGACCGCCAGCGCGGGCAGCGCGTATGGCGATGTTCATCATCGGGTGCATAAGTGATCCTGAAAATCAGACTTGCCAAAAGGTCTAAGGATACCACTGTCTATGTCTACTTGTGGAAAACAGCAGGTAAACTCGTCAACAATTTGAACTGTAGAATGATCGGTGAGCAATGAGCAAAGAAAACTTGCAGTTTGTACTTGTCGAAACTTCGCATCCGGGCAATATCGGGGCGGCGGCGCGTGCGATGAAAAACATGGGTTTGACCAGGTTGGTGTTGGTGAGTCCGTGTGAGTATCAAAATGATGAATGCTACGCGCGTGCAGCAGGCGCCGGTGAGCTTGTCGATTCTGCTGTTGTTTGTTCTGATCTGGCGTCGGCGGTGGAGGGATCGAGCCTTGTTATCGGGACCAGCGCCAGGCTTCGCTCGCTGTCGTGGCCTCAGCTTGATCCGCGGCAGGCGGCAGAGGCGATGCGCGGCCTGGCGGCTACCAGCGAAGTCAGTGTGGTGTTTGGTCGGGAGAGGTCCGGTCTAACTAATGAAGAGTTGGCGTTGTGTGCATCTTTACTGGTGATTCCGACTGAGGGTGAGTTTAGTTCTCTCAATGTTGCCGCCGCTGTGCAGGTTGTGGCTTATGAAACAATGATGGCGGGTGTTGCTGAAACAGGAATTGTGGCAAGTTCTGAAGAGCCTCCTGCTGATCAATCTGAGCTAGCGCTATTTTATGATCATTTGTTTGGCGTGATGGAGCAGGTAGAGTATCTGGACCCTGCTAATCCGCGATTGCTGTTTTCACGGGTTCGAAGAATGTTTAACCGTGGGCAGTTGAATCGATCAGAGTTGCAATTGCTGCGTGGATTTTTGTCTGCAGTGCAAAAAAAAATAATCAAGTAAAAACAGTTGCTTGAGAGTCAAAATATGTGCCCAGTCGTTGTAGATAACAATAAATTGCTTTTTGGTTGTTTGTTTTATTGGTTTAGGTCTTATAATACCCGAGTAAATTGATCGGATAAGAGGCGACGGCAAATGCTGTCTAAGTTGAAGGAAGATATCTATTGTGTGTTTGATCGTGATCCAGCGTCTCGCACGGTATTTGAGGTGCTCACGACTTACCCCGGAACACACGCTTTACTGATTCATCGGTGGTCGCATTTTTTGTGGCAAAAGCGGCTGAAATGGTTGGCGAGGGCGTTTTCTTACATTGGTCGCTGGTTTACCGGAATCGAGATTCATCCGGGCGCGACAATTGGTCGACGATTCTTTATTGATCACGGAACCGGTGTAGTTATTGGTGAAACGGCCGAAATTGGCGACGATGTCACGCTTTACCATGGCGTGACTCTGGGCGGCACTACCTGGCAGAAGGGTAAGCGGCACCCGACGGTAGAAAATAATGTTGTGGTTGGTGCTGGAGCGAAGATCCTCGGACCAATCACAGTGGGAGCTAATGCAAGAGTTGGTTCCAATGCAGTGGTTGTGAAAGACGTACCCGAGGGTTCTACGATGGTTGGGATTCCTGCCCGTGAAGCGGTCAGCAGGAATTCGGCTATTGAAAACCAACGGCAGGATACAGCGAGCAAAATAGGCTTTGATGCATACGGGGTCGCAGTCGATATGCCCGACCCGATGGTCGAGGCAATGAATAAGTTGTTGGATCACATACATCAAACGGATAAGCAAGTCGAAGAGATGCGCTGCGCGCTCCGGAAGCTAGGTGAGCATGTTGATTCGGTGCAGCCGTTAGAGCTTGATGACTGGATGGAGCAATGCAAAAAAGATTGCGCAGACCCCAAGGAATTAACCGATGGGCGGGTGCAAGAAGCAGTGAGAGCAAACTAGCGAAGCATAGGCAGTCAAAGGGTGCCGGTAATACTTGACTGGTTTTGTAGGTTATGTACACTGGTGAGCAGATAAGGGGTATTGAATGAAGCTGACAACAAGAGGCAGGTACGCCGTCACGGCGATGCTGGATTTGGCTCTTCACTCTGGTCATGGGCCTGTGTCGCTAGCTGATATATCGAGCCGGCAAGAGATTTCGTTATCGTATCTGGAGCAACTGTTTTCGCGCTTGCGCAGACGCAAACTGGTGGTGAGCACCCGCGGGCCTGGCGGCGGTTATTCTCTTGCAAAGCCTCTCGAGGACGTTGCCGTTGCTGATATCGTTCTAGCAGTCAACGAGTCTGTTGACGCGACTCAATGCGGTGGGCAGAAAAATTGCCATCAGCACGGCCGCTGCCTGACGCACGATTTGTGGGAGAGCCTAAGTCTGCAAGTGGAGAGCTTCCTGAAAGGAATTTCTCTACACGACCTAGTAAGCTGCGAGCCAGTTAAACGGGTCGCAGAAAAACAAGATAACAAATTGGTGTTTCACAGCGGTGAAATCGTCTCTGGCGAATGCCAGTCACAAGCCAATTAATAGTGACCGTTTAAATATTAGAAATAAGGATAAAAAGTGTCAAACCTCAACATTCCCGTTTATCTGGACTATTCAGCTACCACACCTGTTGATGAGCGTGTGGCTAAAGCGATGACAGACTGCCTCACGCTACAGGGTAATTTTGGTAATCCTGCGTCTCGATCTCACGTGTTTGGCTGGAAGGCTGAAGACGCTGTTGTTGAGGCTCGAAAAAACGTCGCAACTCTGATTGGTGCTAACCCGAAAGAGATCGTTTGGACTTCTGGTGCAACTGAATCAAACAATCTGGCGATTAAGGGCGCTGCTCACTTCAACGTCCGCAAAGGCAAGCATATTGTCACCATCAAGACAGAGCACAAGGCTGTTCTGGACACCTGTCGACAACTTGAGCGTGAGGGTTTCGAAGTAACTTATCTGGATCCCGAGGAAAATGGTCTGGTCGATATCAATAAGTTGGCAGCGGCGTTAAGAGACGACACAACTGTAGTGTCTGTCATGCACGTAAATAATGAGATTGGTGTGATACAAGATATCGCTTCAATCGGTGCATTGACCCGATCGAAGGGTATTGTTTTCCACGTTGATGCGGCACAAAGCCCAGGCAAGGTCGCGATAGATGTTGATGCGATGAATGTCGACTTGCTGTCTCTTTGTGCACATAAAGTTTATGGCCCTAAAGGAATCGGCGCATTATATGTGCGACGGAAGCCGCGTACTCGTATCGAAGCACAAATTCATGGTGGTGGACATGAGCGTGGTATGCGGTCGGGAACACTGGCAACACATCAAATAGTAGGTATGGGTGAGTCGTTCAGAATTGCGCATGAAGAAATGGACGCTGAAAACGCTAAAGTTGAAGCGCTACGCGATCGCCTTTATGACGGCTTGAAAGACATGGAAGAAGTCTATGTTAATGGCGATTTGGAGCAACGCATACCAGGCAACTTGAATATTAGTTTTAACTTCGTTGAGGGTGAAAGCCTGATGATGTCATTAAAAGATATTGCAGTTTCCAGTGGATCTGCGTGCACTAGTGATAGCCTAGAGCCATCTTATGTGCTGCGTGCAATAGGGCGCAACGATGAATTAGCGCACAGCTCTTTGCGGTTCACCTTGGGTCGGTTTACAACACCTGAGGAGGTTGATTTCACTATCGCTGAGGTGCGTAAAGCAGTGGAGAAATTGCGTGACCTTTCACCGCTGTGGGATATGTTTAAAGACGGCGTTGATCTTGATTCAGTACAGTGGGCTGCCCACTAGTAATTTCTTGCACAGTAATTTGTTAACTTAATAAATAGGACAATTCCATGGCTTATAGTGAAAAAGTAATCGATCATTACGAAAACCCCCGCAACGTCGGCAAGATGGACGCTAACGATAAAAATGTTGGCACTGGCATGGTCGGAGCACCAGCTTGTGGTGACGTCATGCGTTTGCAGATTAAAGTTGACGATAATGGCGTTATAGAAGATGCCAAGTTTAAAACCTATGGTTGTGGGTCTGCTATTGCCTCGTCGTCTTTGGTAACAGAGATGGTAAAGGGCAAAACTCTTGATGAAGCGGCAGCCATACAAAACATGGAAATCGTAGAAGAGCTAGCACTGCCACCAGTGAAGATTCACTGTTCTGTCTTAGCTGAAGATGCCATCGCTGCAGCGATTGCTGACCTGCGTGAAAAGCGTGGCGAAACTGCTGATACAAAAGCAGAGACAGCTGCATAAGCGATTGTAGTTACGGTAAGCTTGAGAAAAAAATGGCCATTACTCTGACAGACGCGGCAGCTGACCGCGTCAGAACATTCATGGATAATCGCGGTAAGGGTATAGGTCTGCGATTAGCCGTACGTACAACCGGATGTTCGGGTATGGCCTATGTGCTCGAGTTCGCTGATGAACTCGATCAGACCGACGTTGTGTTTGAAGACAACGATGTGAAAGTGATTGTTGATCCTAAAAGCCTTGTTTATCTAGACGGCACTGAGCTGGATTTCGGTAAAGAGGGGCTTAATGAAGGTTTCAAGTTTAACAACCCTAATGTGAAGGATGAATGTGGTTGCGGCGAGAGCTTCAAAGTTTAGCTTGTAGTTGTACTTAACTATTATGGACACTGATTCCTTCGATTTGGCGCAGAATTACTTTGAGGTTTTCGGATTGTCTGTGCATGGCCAGCCAGATTCTTCAGGGTTGCGTGAGAAATACATGGCGCTGCAGCGGCGGTACCATCCTGATAAATTTGTCTCAGCTGATGATGCTCAGCGACGTAAGGCCGTGCAAATAGCGTCGTTCGTCAATCAGGCTCATCAGACTCTCTCTGATCCTCTTAAATGCGCTGAGTATTGTTTGCATTTGCAGGGTGTCGAGGCTGATACAGAGACCGATGCAAAGATGGATCCACTGTTTTTAATGGAGCAGATGGAGTGGCGGGAAACGCTTGAGGATATCGACAATGATGATCCGAAAGTGTTTGAGACTCTGGCCGGTTTACGTACAGAGATAGCGGAAAAAATTAGCGATCTTGCCGGTCAAACGGCTTCTCATCTTGAGTCGAAGAACACGGTATTAGCAAGAGACTCAATTCGTAAGTGGCAGTTTCTGGCAAAGCTGCACGCTGAAGCTGATTCGCTGGAAGCCCGACTCGATGATTTGAGCGGTTAGAGCGTCGTGGTATTAAAAACCAGTCCACATTGGATTAGAGTAACTAATAGTTTTTTCATCAGAGGGTATTTCTAGGTGGCATTGCTGCAAATTTCTGAGCCTGGCCAGTCGACCGCGCCTCATCAACACCGGTTGGCAGCGGGTATTGATCTGGGGACTACTAATTCTCTGATTGCCACAGTCCGAAGCGGCGAGGCGCGTGTGCTAACGGATGAAAGCGATGAAGTCATATTGCCGTCGGTCGTTCGCTACAGCGCCGATGGATCGTGCGTTGTTGGTCGAGAGGCAAGAGACCTAGCGGCAATCGATCCTTACAACACGATCAGTTCGGTAAAGCGTCTGATAGGTTCAAGCGCAGAAGATATTTCTGCGACGTCGAGCGGTATGATGTTTCGCTTCGAGCAAACTGACTCGTCAGTGCCTCGGTTGAAAACCGTTGCAGGTCCAAAGACGGCGATTGAAGTCTCGGCTGATATTCTCAAAGTGTTGCGTCGTCGGGCAGAGGCTTCATTGGGCGGGGACCTGATTGGGGTTGTAATTACTGTGCCCGCTTATTTCGACGAAACGCAACGGCAGGCAACTAAGGATGCAGCACAACTTGCCGGGCTCAATGTATTTCGTCTTATCAACGAACCCACTGCAGCGGCCATCGCGTATGGGCTTGATCAGCACGAAAAGGACTCGACTATTGCGGTCTATGACTTGGGGGGAGGGACTTTTGATATCTCTATTCTCAGGCTAGAGCGTGGTGTGTTTGAAGTTCTTTCCACTGCTGGTGATACAGCGCTTGGCGGTGATGATATGGATCAAGCTATTGTTGATTGGCTGGTTCAAGAAGCAAAGCTTAATATAGGTGAAGATGCAGGCTTGCAACGGTATTTGCTCGACAGCGCTCGGGCTGTAAAACACACGCTAAGTGCGAACGATGAAGCTGTAATGGAGCTGAACCATGGGGTTGTTGAATGGTCGGGTGTCTTGACAAGAGTGAAGTTTGAATCGTTACTTGAACCGGTTATTGCCAAGACTCTTGCGTCATGCCGGCGCGCGCTAAGAGATGCAAAACTTGAAAAAAAGCAGATAGACAACGTGGTGATGGTGGGGGGCTCAACGCGAATTCCTGCCGTCAGAGATTCTATTGGCGCCTTTTTTGAGCGCGAAGTATTAACTGACATTAACCCTGACCAAGTGGTGGCTATTGGTGCTGCCGTGCAGGCTGATATTTTAGCGGGCAACAAGCCTGATAGCGATATGCTGCTGCTGGATGTTGTGCCGTTGTCTCTTGGCATTGAGACTATGGGTGGGCTTACCGAGCAAATAATTACCCGCAATACAACTATCCCGGTGGCTCGGGCACAGGAGTTCACCACCTATAAAGATGGGCAAGCTGCGATGGCGTTGCATGTGGTGCAAGGTGAGCGGGATCTGGTGCAGGACTGTCGTTCATTGGGTAGGTTCGAACTGCGCGGTATACCGCCGATGGTGGCCGGGCAGGCAAGGATTCAAGTGACGTTTCAGGTCGATGCAGATGGGTTGCTCACTGTGAGTGCTGTTGAGCAAACCAGCGGCACAGCGGCCGAGGTGCATATAAAGCCATCCTACGGGTTGTTAGATCGAGAAATAGAAAAAATGATTGTTGACTCCATGGAAAACGCCGAGTCCGATGTGAAAGCCCGCATGCTGCATGAGCAACGTGTTGAAGCTGACCGAACCCTCGAGGCGCTAGATGCGGCTATGGGCCGTGATGCGAGTGAATTTTTAAATGATGAAGAACAAAATGCCATCCTCAAAGCTCGTGCTCTGGTAGCAGAGGTGCGCGATGGCAATGATGGTGATGCGATAAAGCAATCACTGGATGCGTTAGAATCAGCCAGTGAAATCTACGTCGCCCGTCGAATGAATGCCTCGGTTGGATCAACAATGCGCGGCAAAACACTTAGTAACTTTGATAAACAGGACACTGCCTCTTAATGCCGAAAATTACTGTACAACCGCATGAGGAAATCTGCCCCGGTGGCATGGTTTTGAACGCCGAGCCAGGTGTTTCAATTTGTGATGCGCTGCTGGCGGCTCATATACACATAGAACATGCCTGTGAGAAATCCTGTGCCTGTACCACATGCCATGTGCATATTCGTGAGGGTATAGATTCCTTGGACGAGGCCACAGAGCTAGAGGAAGATTATCTTGACAAGGCTTGGGGAGTTGATCCTGAATCGCGTCTAAGTTGCCAGGCGTTGGTTGAAGATAAAGACTTGGTGGTTGAGATACCTAAATACACAATTAACATGGTGTCTGAGCACAATTGATGGGAACTGATAACCAAAACATGGGAGAGAATCCCAAAGGTTTGCAGAGATGGTTTTGAAATGGACTGATGTGCTTGAGATTGCTATTCAGCTGGACGAGGCCCATCCAGACATTGATCCGCAAATGGTCAGATTTACAGATCTACACGCTTGGGTGGCGGCGCTGGATGATTTTGACGATGACCCGCTGAAATCGAATGAGAAAATTCTTGAAGCAATCCAGATGACATGGATTGAAGAGCGGGAAGATTAGGTTGTCTGGGTAACATCAGGAGCAATGCTAAGTGGATGTTACAGAAACACCTGCGGATGATTGGGGTCGCGTGCTTTGTTAGAATGGGCCAGGTCGATCCTCACAGTGGGGCATATGCTTATAGAAGTTGATGCTGGAAATTTTTTAAAAAGCAGCTAAGCTCTTGGATTCCGTACGCTTCTGGTCTAATTTCATTGAGAAAAAGCTAAAAGAAACAAAAATAATTGTAAGGAGTATTTGACGGGGATGTGAAGCAAGCGTAAACTCGCGTCTCTTGAGTTGCCGGAAATTCCGGACAAGTTGAAAATCGGGGCATAGCGCAGCCTGGTAGCGCATCTGCTTTGGGAGCAGAGGGTCGCAGGTTCGAATCCTGCTGCCCCGACCAATTCCGCTTTATCGCGGACCAACCAGAGTCCGGCGAATCGGGAAGATTATGCGCCCGTAGCTCATCTGGATAGAGCATCGGCCTTCTAAGCCGAGGGTAGCAGGTTCGAGTCCTGCCGGGCGTACCAGTTTCTTCAGGGCTACAGGCAGTCCTCTAGAAAATGTTAAAGTTCAGTGGTGGGCGTAGCTCAGTTGGTAGAGCGCAGGATTGTGATTCCTGTGGTCGTGGGTTCAAATCCCATCGTCCACCCCACTTTAGCTCAGTAGTTCAATATAGGCGATCAAGTATAATCGCCGACTAAAATCGTTCCGACATTGCGGCTATTCCACTGGTTACTCTACCAAAGGTCGCTTATAATGATCGATTACACATGCGAGTGTGGCGGAATTGGTAGACGCGCTGGATTTAGGTTCCAGTGGGGTAACCCGTGAGAGTTCGAGTCTCTCCTCTCGCACCAACTTAAACACATTGCGGGCTGCCGATTGCGCGCGATGTGGAGAACGTCTAATCAACTTTGTGTTGCGTCCGCGCACAATACGTTAAAAACCGCTTTTATTAAAAGTCGCTAAGCGACTTGTCGAGGTCATCATGCAGGTAACTGAAGAGTCAGCAAACGGGCTAGAGCGTAAGATCGTAGTGCAGGTCCCCGCTGAGAAAATTGACGATGCTGTGATGACGCGGCTTAGATCCATTGCTAAAACCGCACGCATAAATGGTTTCCGACCCGGAAAGGTGCCTTTGCAGGTGGTGAAGAAGCGTTTTGGCGGTCAGGTACGACAAGAAGTATTGGGAGACGTAATAAACGAAAGTTATCAGGAAGCGTTAAAGCAGGAAGATTATCGCCCCGCAGGCATGCCTTCGATAGAACCTGTCGCTAAGGAATCGGAAACAACTGATCAGCCAGATGACGACAGCTTTCAGTATCGGGCCACTTTTGAAGTGTTTCCCGTAATCGAAGTCCAGGACCTTGCTGGAAAGTCAATTGAAAAAACCGTATCGCAAGTTGATGACGCCGATCTTGACGAGATGATTGAAACTCTACGACAGCAAAAAATTGAGTGGAACGACGTCGATCGAGCAGCCGCTGACGGCGATCAAGTATCGATGGATTTCGTCGGTACCATCGACGGTGAAGAATTTCCAGGAGGTAAGGCAGATGACGCACCGTTAGTCTTAGGCTCTAATGCAATGATTCCCGGCTTTGAAGAGCAATTGATCGGTTCAGCAAAGGGCGATGAGCGCACAATTAAGGTCAATTTCCCTGATGATTATCGCGCAACCGACTTGGCTGGAAAGGAAGCTGAATTTCAGATAACTGTTAAGGCCGTCAGAATGTCCGAACTCCCTGTTGTGGATGACGAGTTTGCGAAGGCTTTTGGTGTAGAAGAGGGTGGAGTTGACGGGTTACGTGCCGATATCAGAAAAAACATGGAGCGTGAGTTAGCGCAGTCGCTGGAAAATGTTAACAAGCAAGCGGTTATGGATTTGCTACTCGATACCAATGATTTCGATATTCCAAGCAGTATGGTGAAGGAAGAAATTGGTCGATTGCGTCAACAAATTGTCGAGCAAATGAAGGGCCAAATGCAGGGCGGTACTGAAACGCCGCAACTTGCCGATGAATTGTTTCAAAGTGATGCAGAACGAAGAGTGAAACTAGGTTTGTTGGTTGCCGAGATCATCAAGAAGAATGAGATAAAAGCAGATCCCGATAAAGTAAAATCGACGATTGAAACTATTGCCTCTTCCTATGAAGATCCTAAGCAAGTGGTAGACTATTATTACGGAAATTCTGAGTATTTACAAAACGTTGAAGGCCTGGTGTTAGAACAGCAGGTCACT
>JALZUX010000462.1 GCA_023301405.1 Granulosicoccaceae bacterium
GGTTACAGGTTACAGGCGTTATAACGATGAAGAGCTACTAAGTGAACACTGGTCCCACTAACCTGATTACTGATATTGCCACGCTTCGTGTTGGTAATTCAGAGGATAAAAACCTTAAAAGCGGCACCACGGTCATTGTTGGTGATTCGCCTTTTATCGCCGCCGTCGACGTGCGTGGTGGCGCTCCCGGTAGCCGTGAAACTGACTTGCTCGCGCCCGATAAACTAGTCGACACAATAGATGCAATTGTCTTGTCTGGTGGTTCTGCCTTCGGGCTTGATGCAGCCTCTGGTGTCATGGATGCCTTGCATCAAGCGGGTCGCGGTTTTGCTGTGGGGCCTGTGCGAGTGCCGATTGTTTCATCAGCCATTATCTTTGATCTACTAAACGGTGGTGATAAGCAATGGCACAATAACCCTTATCGCAATCTTGGCGTGCTGGCGCTGCAAAATGCAAAAACTAATTTTGCACTTGGCAGTGCGGGAGCAGGGGCCGGTGCCACTTGCTCAGATTTAAAAGGTGGCTTGGGCTCAGCGTCATTGATGACCTCAAACGGCTATACAGTAGGCGCATTAGTGGTTGCTAATCCTCGTGGTAGTGTCTGTGTAGCGGGCAGTAAACACTTCTGGGCGGCTCCGTTTGAAATCAATGGCGAGTTCGGTGATGTGGGGTTTTTGCAACACCGTCCTGAGCTATTACTGCATGATCCGCGTTTATCAGATAACCCGAAAGCGAATACCACAATTGCCGTTGTAGCCACTGATGCCAAACTGACGGTGGCACAATCACAGCGAGTTGCTGTGGCCGCGCATGATGGACTTGCCCGTGCGATCGTGCCGTCGCATACGCCGCTGGATGGCGATATGGTGTTTTCTATAAGCACTGCACAGCATGAGCTTGTCTCGCCGATTAGCGATCAGGCTGAAATTTGTCATGCGGCGTCCATTTGCCTGGCGCGCGCCATTGCAAAAGGAGTCTACGAGGCCAGTTCAGCGGAAGGAGACCTATTGCCCACCTGGCAGGAAAAATGGTCATAAGCAAATGGGTTGCGATAGTTTCACAAATCACTCACTGAAGAAGTCTTGGGGGGCGGCTTTAGTCAGGCAAAGAAAAAACTGTTATACTGATAATTTATACAGCTAAAATGGATAGGTATTGTGGCTTGGCCTCGTATTGTCGCCCACGCAGATATGGACGCGTTCTACGCTTCTGTAGAACAACTGGATGACCCAAGTCTGCGTGGCAAACCTCTGATTGTCGGGCCAAATAGTGGCCGTGGCATTGTACTAACGGCCAGTTACGAAGCGCGGCCCTTTGGTGTTAGAAGCGCCATGCCAATGATGAAGGCACGTCAACTTTGCCCGCAGGCTATTGTGGTGCCGCCACGATTTGAGCGTTACCAACAACAGTCTAAAGCCATAATGGCAGCGTTTGCTGATTTCTCGCCCGGTGTCGAGGCCATTTCTCTTGATGAGGCGTTTATTGAAATGACTGGTGCCGAAGGCATCTTTGGGTCGCCGTTACAAATGGCGCAGCAAATTCAAGCAGCCGTGCATCACGCAACCGGCGGGCTGACAGCCTCTGTAGGAATCGCCAGCACTAAATATGTGGCCAAAGTAGCCAGTGATTTTAACAAACCCAATGGACTGACAGTGGTTAATCCGGAAGACGCCATTGACTGGCTTGATCCCATGCCAATAGCCCGTCTGTGGGGCGCCGGCCCGAAAACGGTCCCCAGAATAGAACGCCTTGGCCTATATACAATTGGTGATGTCAGGCGTGCTGATCCGGCACTGTTGGAAAAACATCTGGGTCGTATGGGCTTGCACTTTCAATCATTGGCCAGAGCGGAGGACCCTCGTCGGGTAGCCCGCCGACGTGTAGCAAAAAGTATGGGCTCTGATCGCACTTTGGAAAAAGACGTATCGTCACGCGAAGAAATAGAACAACACTTGCGTCGCTCTGCCGACCGCATCGGCCGCCGCCTTCGCGAAAAGGGCTACCGCTGTAAAGGCGTTCGCGTCAAGCTAAAAAGCAATCGGTTTCAGTTATTTACCAGGCAAGTTGTGTTAACTGAAGCTACTGACAACGCCGACACCCTTTTTAAAGTGGGTAGCAGCTTACTAGACCAGTTTCTGCATGCCGGGCCGTTTCGATTGGTGGGGCTTGCGGCCTACGATATCAGTCGTGAAGATGAGCCGCAGCAAGGAGACTTGTTCAGCAGTGCGATAGGCAGTGCTAGATTGGAAAAAACGGTCGATAACATTTTGCTTAAGTTTGGTGATGATGTAGTCAAGCGGGCTGGTGATTTGGGCCGCAGTAAAACGGTGTCTGGTGTGTCATCTAGTTTTGATTGCGTTAAAGTGCCTGACTGAAACCGTGTCTGCAGTTGCTGACTCAAGCGTTTCTTATAACCATCTCAGCATCCAGTCGGTGCGCGGCAACTAACCGTGCATTAGGTAAATCATTAGATTCTGCTCGTGTCAGTGCTTGATCAGCGGTGTGGCCGTGATCAAGCCAGCGTTGGGTAAGACGTTCGCTCAATACATGTTCAGAAACGTCTAAGTAAATGCGGTAGTCGAACAGGCTGTGTAATTCGTCCCACGGTTGTTGATTCAGCAATAGGTAGTTTCCCTCGACGATGATAATTTTGCTGCTTAACGGGATAATTCTGGCGCCAGCCCGAGCGAGGTCTAGATGTCGATCGAAAACAGGCACCGCCACGCTGGCCTGTGCTGCGGCAATTCTTGTGACCAATTCAATAAAGCCTTCAGCATCGAACGTGTGAGGAGCGCCTTTGCGGTCTCTGCTGCTGTGCGCGTCAAGAATATTGTTGTCCAGGTGAAACCCATCCATCGGCAGAATCGCTGCCGCTTCAGAGTTCGCTTTGTTGTTAATCAAAGGGATCAGTGTTTCAGCGAGTGTTGATTTACCAGAGCCTGGGGGGCCGGCAATGGCAATCAAAACGCGTTTTCGGTGTTTTTCCTGAAGCTCGATAAGCGAGTCTGCAATGGCTTCGATTTCAT
>JALZUX010000463.1 GCA_023301405.1 Granulosicoccaceae bacterium
TAAAGAGTAACTAGCTACCTTTAACTGGCAAAATTTCTAGCTTGAAACCTTTACGTCTCGCCACCGGCCTTGTTATCAGACAGACTCTCTACCAGCTATGGACTCTTTGGCACTACTATGACGGCAACCCACATCCTTATTGTGGAGGACGAATCCGGGATCAGGCAATTAGTACAAGATGTGTTATCCGCCAAAGGATTTGCTGTCACCGCCGCACGCAACGCCCAAGTGGCCAGAGCCGCCATTGCTCAGCAAACACCGGATATCGCCATCGTCGACTGGATGATGCCGAAAACCAGCGGCATTGAATTGATACGCGAACTTCGCTGTGAGCCGGCAACGCTAAACCTGCCCATCATCATGCTGACTGCCCGCGCCACCGAAGACGATATCATACAAGGCCTTGATGCCGGCGCAGACGACTACCTGACCAAACCATTCTCGACGCGTGAGCTGATATCGCGCGTTAACGCCATGTTACGACGCTCGCAGGGCCACAACAAAAACAAAATTATGTCTCACGGCGAACTGAAACTTGATCCTGCCGCACACAGAGTCACCATTAACAACGAAACCGTTAACCTGGGACAAACCGAGTATCGGCTGTTGCACTTTATGATCAGCCACCCCGACCGGGTCTATAGCCGCACACAACTACTGGATCATGTCTGGGGGATGAATCACTTTGTCGAAGAACGCACCGTTGACGTTCATATTCTCAGACTTCGAAAAACGCTACGCCAACATGGTATTGACGATATTATCGACACAGTGCGGGGCGCCGGTTACCGATACTCACCTTCCTAAGCCAGCAATTTATAGCTATTTCACTCATTCACGCTTGATTAGCCATTACATTGTCCGGCACACGGCCAAAAATTCACTTTTTGGTCGTCACACTCCTTATAATCGCATCTTTCAGTACCTGTCTTAGACCCAAACCGCAGAGCGCGTATGGCTGTAAACTCCCAATGGTCCGGCGAAAAAACACGCTTTTTAGTCATCACCGCATTCGGCCTGGTTATCGGTTGGGTGATCGATCGCCTGTGGCTGGGACTCGCTATCACCTTCATGTTGTACAGCGGGTGGCTGCTGCACCAGGCCTATCTGGTTGAGCAATGGCTACAAAAGGGCGCGCGAAGGTCCACCGCACCCGATACCGACGGCATTATCGGCCACATTGAACAACTGATTTTTCGCCGCAAGCAAAGCGACAAAGACCGTAAAGCACGTCTGAAAAAAATTGTGGGCTGGTATAACCGGTCCGCTGCTGCACTGCCCGACGGCACAGTGGTCACCGACGACAACTACGAAATTGTGTGGGCTAACGATGCCGCACTTGCGTACCTGGGGATTCGTGGCTCGCGCGATTCCGGCCAGCGAATCGACAACCTGGTCAGAAACCCTGCGTTTCAGAAATACGTACAGACTAATGATAAAGAAGTACAAGAAATAGAAATTAAGTCACCTGCCAACCGCAATATGACACTGGCAATTCGCCGCGTCGCCTATGCGGAAAACCTGTTTTTATTCAGCGCCCGGGATATCAGCCAACGCGTACAACTGCGCGAGACCCGAACTGCATTTATCGCTAATGCATCACATGAGTTAAAAACACCATTAACTGTGGTAAACGGCTACTTGGAAATACTGGCCGATAACGACTCCCTGCCAGATGTTGTTAAAGAGCAAGTACTACTGGCAGAAAAACACGCCAAACGCATGAGCGATATAGTAGTTGACTTACTCACGCTGTCCCGCTTAGAGAATCGTGAACTTGACACAAAAAAAATGCAGCACCTGGATGTCGCAACGTTACTTCAAAGCACCGTCACTGATCTAACAAAAACAAATTCAACACATAAATTTGCGATATCTGCTGACCCCACCTTGTGGATAACCGGCAGCCAGACTGAAATCCAAAGTGTCTGCACAAACCTTTGCCAGAATGCCCTGCAACATACACCCGAAGGCACTAATATAAGTGTAAGTTGGGAAAAAACCGCTGATGGCAGCGCGCAGTTGATTATCAAGGATGACGGCCCGGGCATTAATCACCAGCACCTGATACATATCACTGAACGCTTTTATCGGGTCGACAATGATCATTCCCGCCAATCGGGCGGCACCGGGCTTGGCCTATCGATCGTCAAGCACATTGTGCAGCGCCACCATGGGCAAATGGATATTCATAGCACGCTCGGCAGTGGCACACGATTCACCATTCGGTTTCCGGCGGAACACGTTGTCTTGCGGCAAGCACACTCACAGCCAGCGGCATGAACCCTATTGATGAACAATCACCAAGGATTCTTTCTGCAAATTTTCAAGTCAATAACTGATTAATTCATCATTTGTCATAAAACCTTCACATTCAGGCCTCATCATTATCCTGAAACTAAAATACAGAGATACGACTCATGAATTTACGTGTTACCGCCATGGCTGTTATTGCAGGCACGCTTTTCACTGCAGCAGCGGCACAATCACAAGCTGCTAGAGACCAGCTAAGCATTGTTGGCTCATCAACTGTGTACCCATTCGCAACTGTGGTTGCTGAACGGTTCGGATACGTCACCAGCTTCAAAACACCAAAAATCGAAGCCACTGGTTCCGGTGGCGGTATGAAGTTGTTTTGCAACGGTCTAGGAGTTGAGCACCCCGATATCACCAACGCATCGCGCCGCATGAAAGCCAGCGAGTACGAAGGCTGCCGCAAAAACGGTGTCACTGAAATTGTTGAAGTATTGATCGGTCACGACGGCATCGCACTAGCCAACGCGGTCTCTGAAGATCAAGTCGATATCAGCCTGGGTGACCTGTTTCTGGCTTTGGCTAAAAAAGTGCCCAACCCTGATGGCTCAGAAACCTTCATTGATAACCCCTACACCAAGTGGTCTGAAATCAATGAAAGCTTGCCTGATGCCACTATCGAAGTGCTTGGGCCACCACCGACGTCAGGCACCAGAGACGCTTTTGCAGAACTAGCAATGGAGGGCGGCTGCGACACATTTGATTGGATAAAAGCATTAGCAAAGACCGACAAAGATCTGCACAAAGAAGCGTGTCATACCATCCGTGAAGATGGCCGCTTTATTGAAGCAGGCGAAAACGACAACCTGATCGTGCAAAAACTTGAGGCAAACCCAAATGCATTAGGCATTTTTGGCTTCAGCTTCCTTGATCAAAACAGCGATATCGTACAGCCGTCTTTGATCAATGGCACTGAACCGACTTTTGAATCAATTTCTGATGGCAGCTATCCTGTCTCGCGCCCACTATACTTTTATGTCAAGAAGGCGCACATCGGCGTAATACCGGGCATCATCGAATACCTTGATGAATTCACCAGCGAGGGCGCCTGGGGGGAAGAAGGTTATCTGGCAGACAAGGGCATGATTCCTTTAAACGAGGAAGA
>JALZUX010000464.1 GCA_023301405.1 Granulosicoccaceae bacterium
GCGGCGGCAATAATTTCCCGATAGGGAAGGTCGCCGACATCGGGTTCATGCCTTTCCGGTACACCGGCAATCTGAAAGTGGGCGATGTGTCTTTTGCAGGTTTCAATCCAAGTTGGTACTTCGCCGTATATACGCTGGCAGTGAAAGAAGTCGAACTGCAGTTTCACTATGGCATCTTGTTCTTTTAAGGTGTCAAGGATATCGCAAGCTTGCTGGAAGTCATTGAGGAAGTAGCCGGGCATGTTGATGGGGTTTATCGGCTCGATCAATAGGTCAATGTTTTCGGCGTTGCAAAGCGTCGCTGCGGTTTTAAGATTGGTGATGTAGGTTTCTGTTCGTTGTTGTTTGTCTGCGTCTTCCGGCAGTAGTCCTGCCATGGCATGGATACGGGGGCATTGCAGTATTTTGGCGTATTCAACGGCTTTGACTACGCCGTCTTGAAACTCTTGTTCGCGGCCTGGTACGCTGGCGAGTCCGCGTTCACCGGCATTCCAGTCACCGGGAGGTGTATTGAACAGCACTTGTTGTAAGTTGTTTTTTTTCAACGCGTCGGCAAGATCTTGTGCCGGGTAGGCAAAGGGGAATAGATACTCTACTGCGGTAAACCCGGCGTTGGCGGCAGCGTTGAATCGATCAATGAAATCAACTTCATTGAACATCATTGACAGGTTGGCAGCGAACAGTGGCATGGTGAATCCTTTAGTTTGCTAGATTTTATCGAGTGCAGCGATTTGCGCGGTGGTAAGAATACGCGGATTAAGCCCACGCGTCAGCAAATGTAGTTTTGACGTTTCTTCGAGCTCTTCTGTGGCATAGACGGCGGCTTCCAGTGATTTTCCCGCCATTACTGGCCCATGATTGGCGAGTAATACCGATGTATATTTACCGGCCAAGCCTTTAATAGCATCGCCTATCAAGGGGTCACCCGGTTTGTGGTACGGAATCAGTGCCGTTCGACCAACCCGCATCACATAGTACGCAGTCAGTGGCGGTAATACGTCTTCTGGGTCTGTTTCTGGAAGCATGGATACCGCTACTGAATGAACCGAGTGTAAATGCACGATAGCGCCGCACTGTTCAACGGTGTCGTACATCGCTGTATGTAATGGTACTTCTTTGGTGGGTTTATCACCGGAAATCAATTGACCGTTTTTATCGAGCTTGCTGAGCCTTTCCGGGTCAAGATTGCCCAGTGATGCATTAGTGGGTGTTACCAGCCAACCGTCTTTTAGTTTGACGCTTATATTTCCTGAGCTACCCACGGTGAGTCCGCGGTCAAACATGGATTTACCAAAGCGGCATATTTCATCACGTAGTTTTGTTTCTTGCATGGTTAACCTTGTTTTTGTAAAACTATATATTTTTTTATCTTGCTTCCACCGCGTGGTTGAAGCTGATCAATAGCCTTAGATTGACATGGTATAGAAGTTTTACTTGCTATTGTGTGCTTGAAAAAAATCTTAAGTAGACAACATTTTTAATGCCTTACTGAAAAAATCCTCGCTACCGAAATTTCCTGATTTAAGTGCAACCGCTAATGATTTTTTTCCTATGGTGCTAAGTGCCGGTACACCCGGATCAATCTCGGGGCCGATATTAAATGCGTTCAGTTCAAGAGCACTGATCACAGCGCCTGAGGTTTCGCCGCCGGCGACGATCAACCGGGTGGTTCCGCTGGCGACAAGCTCGATGGCCAGTTTACCGAAGAAACTTTCAATGGCATGTGCAACGGTTTCAGCGCCGTGTGCAGTCTGAAGTTGTTTTACCGTGTCCGGGTCTGCTGATGAATAGACTAATGTGGTTTGACCAGCCTGCAGTTGCTTCATGATAGATTCAGTAGTGCAACTGCCATCAATCACCGCTGCTACGTTCAACTCGATTAATGGCCCGTCGGCGTATGTTTTAATTTGTGCTCTAGTGGCTTCAGAGCAACTGCCTGACAGTATGGCGGCCTGGCCCTGTTGTGGTTCAAAACTGCTGCTGCCAGCAGTTAGTTGACCGCGCTTTTTAAAGTTGTCAGGCAATCCAAGTGCGATACCGGAACCGCCGGTGATCAATTTGGCATCGGCGCACGCCTCACCAATACTTCGAAGATCCTGATCGACTGTTGCATCGACCACCACCAGACCTTCGTTGCGTTCAGCCGCTTGAGTTAGCGCATAGTGAATTGCATCGCTTCCCTCTGATACGATCGCCTGGGGGATATGCCCGACCGCAGTGTTACTTTGAGCTGCCAGCCAACGCCTGATATCGGCGTCTGTCATTGGGTTTAAAGGGTGATTCTGCAAACCGGACTCATTAAGCAATTTATCGAAAACAAACAAGTGCCCCTGATATACAGTGCGACCGGTGGTTGGAAACGCCGGGCATACAACAACAGCGTTAGTGCTAAGCTCTTTGGCCAGCGCTTCAGCTACCGGCCCGATATTGCCAGACAGCGTAGAATCAAATGTTGAGCAATATTTAAATAAAAACTGTTTCGCACCTTTAGCCATAAGCCACCTTAGTGCATTTAGTGATTGTTCGATCGCATCGTCAGCATCTATTGAGCGACTTTTCAGTGCAATAATTGCCGCTTCACAATCACAGTCTTGCTGGTCATCGGGCACATCTATGTACTGGGTAGTGCGCATGTGTTCGCGAGCCAGCGTGTTGGCCAGATCACTAGCGCCGGTGAAGTCGTCTGCGATGCAGCCCAGTAACAGTTGCTTGTTCATTAATTTTTGTCGTGCAAAGTAGAGAGAAACTTAGCATATCAGGTAAGGTGGCGGTGATGAAGGAAGGGTGCTGTTAGCGGGG
>JALZUX010000465.1 GCA_023301405.1 Granulosicoccaceae bacterium
CCGTTTAGCGCACAACAGAAGTTATTAAAAATCCACACGAAAGTCGCTCGTAGAGTGGCCGAGTAACGTTAGCAAGGTTAACGTCAGTCGGCGTCACGCAATTTTTACGATTAATTTATTGGGTGCGATTTTTCAAGGCTAAAGAGTTATTTCAGTGCCATGGATCTGGGGGCAGTTGTGTGTGATCCTTATTTTGGGGAGGCACCGAAATAAGTAAGTTTTAACGCAATGAAAAATCAGTCCGGTTGATTAGTCTAGCTGCTGTAAGACTTCAATTAGTTGATCCATTTCATCGTCAGTACCTATTGTAATTCGTAACCACTGATGTAATTGCTCGTTATTCCAGTAACGCACAAGTATATTTTTCCTATCCAGTGCAGCGAATGCCTGACCCGCATTTTGGTGTGGTGGTGAGGCAAAAATAAAATTGGCTGTGCTAGGTAGTACTTGATAGCCGATAGCTTTTAATCGATCAATTGTGCGTTCACGAGTGGCAATAATATTGTTAATGGTGTCGCGATAGTATTTTTCATCATTGAGTGAAGCGATTCCCGCTGCCTGGGCAAGGGCATCAACAGGGTATGAGTTAAATGAATCTTTGACTCGGCGTAAACCTTCGATAAGTTCAGCGTTTGCAAATGCTGCACCGAGCCGTAAGCCGGCCAGTGACCTGCCTTTTGAAAATGTGCGCGTCACGACCAGGTTAGGGTATTCGTCGATCAAGCCTATCACTGAGTCTGCTCCAAAATCTGCATAGGCTTCATCAACAAGTACAACAACTTCAGGGTTGTTTTTCAGCAATTTTTTAATGTTGGTCTGGCTGACAGCCAACGAAGTCGGTGCGTTGGGGTTAGGAAATAAAATTCCGCCACAGTCACCACCGAAATCATCCAGAGATAAGCTGAAGTTACTTTTTAATGGAATTACATCTGATGTTATATTTAAAAGATCACAATATACCGGATAGAAACTGTAACTGATCTGCGGAAACTGTAGTGGTGCTTTTCCGGTGAAAAATGCCATAAACGCTAGCGCGAGGATTTCGTCAGACCCGTTACCGACAAACACTTGATCAGCCTCAGTTTTGTGGTAACTGGCAAGCGCTTGCCTGAGTTTCAGTGAATGTGGGTCTGGATAGCGTCGGAGTGCGTCCGAATCAACGTTGGTTATCGCTGCTTGGACATGACCAGACGGCGGGTACGGGTTTTCATTGGTATTGAGTTTGATAACGTCAGTACCAGTTCTTTGTTTACCCGGGACATAAGGTGTGAGGCGGTTGACCAGGTCGGTCCAGAATAGACTCATCGAAAGGGGTATCAGGCTTAGGTAAGACGCTATAGAGTAAAGCAATTGTACTATAGCGGGCAACCATCGGTTTAGAGCGCCCGGCTTCCTTTCTAGAGACTTGTAACCGGGGTAAGGCTCATCAGTAAAGTTTTGAATGTGGTAACCCTTGTTACCTATCAGTTGCGTTGATTCACTTCGATAATCATTGCCTTGAATAAGCTTATCTATTGAAATTGAAAAGGTGTATTAAGGTTGCCATCCTAATTTAGGTCTGACTCACAGTTCCATGTATTCAGTAGCGAATTTTTCTAGTACGGCTAGCGCATTGAAGCCGGGTTATTCTGCAGCAAATTTACTAAGTAGTGTGGTGCAAAAGATAAATAAAACGGTTGAACCTGATATTGCTTGCCTTTGCAGCCTGTTTGGAAAGGAATGCCCCCGACAGGGGACACCCCAATTGCTACTTAGTTTTATTTTACGTTAAAGGCGGTGCAGCTATAGCTTTTCAACGCTTTTAACGACTGACTCTAAACTCATGCAATGTAAAAGTTCCTTTGCCCCAGAACGTTTCTGTACCAATTTCAATTGCACCCATACAAGTATTATTCTGGATACGCGGTACGCCGAAGTTTGGACCGGTGAAGCGTGTCCAGTCTACAAACTTATTCCAGTCCAGGTTGCCTTCAGTCATAGGTTGCTGCGCCACAAAAGCGACGTAGCCCCATGCTAGACTAGGATTGGTATGAACATTCCACGCAACGCCGTCGATGGTGACTTCGGCGACCAACGGCCCTGGTGCTTTGGTCACAGGTATGCCAACCCACACCATGAGCTCAAACTGTTTGTTCCATTCTTCCGCTTCACAGCTAGTGTGGAAGAATGATTCCAAAGCAACATTACGTTCAGGATTACCAGTTTCTGAATATTTAAAGCGAACTTTATAGTCAGGGATGTTGTTTAGCGGGGCAGGCAGTCCAAGCTTTTCAGGTGTACCAGAGGTGGTGTTTTTGGTTTTACGACCGTAGTAGACCTGCGGGTAGCTTTTTACAGAATGTGAATTACCTTCGTTGCTGTTTAACCAGTTGTAGTCCCACTTGGCAACGTAGTTTCCTGCTGACCCGGCAAGCTCAATACATTGATGCCAGTTATCTGAATACACCTCACTGTCATTCCATGTATTGTTTTGCAGTACATAATCACCGTAGCTGATTTCTGCCCATGGTTGGCACCAGCGTTCGCCAATTATTGGGTTGCTGGCAGTGGCGGTGCTGCCGTCAATCACGACGCAGGTACGGTCATTCTCGAAGCCAAAGCCATCGTGGTTACCGTCGCTGGCATCGGTCAGACAGATCGGGCTACCGTTGCTGAAGCCAATGCTTGGAGCGTTGACTGGTCCGGGTATAAAAACGTTGCTTTGTGCACTGCCGGGCCGCACATCACCCCATCGGCACGGTGCGCCGTACTCCCATCCCCAGCCATCGCCGTTATCTAGAGCGTTCGCTGAACAAGTGCCGTCTGCACTAGGCGCGTTGATGGCTGAGGCTGCAATTGTAGTGGTATCTGTATCTGTA
>JALZUX010000466.1 GCA_023301405.1 Granulosicoccaceae bacterium
GTGCTTCAAAGACTCAAGCGAAGAGGAGCCGGGGCTTTCATCTATATAACGCTTCGCAAGCTTTATCACCACATCGGCGCCTTGAGTTTCAGCCAGGTAGAGCAGCGCGGTATAAGCCATTGCTCCAGCAGCCTCAAAGCCATAGTGGTCAGTGATTGTTTGCCACAATAAAAGGGGGTTAGTATTCGCGGCTATTCTGCGCTGTGCCAATATTGCCCTGGCAAAGTGTTCCGGGTTGTTCGGGCTGTTCTTCGCGTCTGCTGCACCTTCCACCCACCAACGGGCCAAGCCATCAAGCAACCAGTGCCTCGATTCAAGATCCCAACGACTATTAGTGAGTACCAGCAACAGATGATGCAAGCCAACCGTGTACAGCAAACTATATTCATAGTCGGTATATTCAACAAAATTAGCCGCTACTAGCACACCCTCGTTGAACTCTGGATAAATCTGTGCTCGCTGCAAACCCTCATTAAGTGACACTTGCATTGCCGGTAGAGTGACAAGCCCTGAATCCGACTGGAATTGGATGAGCATGTCAACTAAGTCGGCATTGATCTTTTCCGCCTGTCGACGATACTTTTCATCAAGGTAAGAAATTTCGACTGGTGGAATATCGCTTCCCAAAACAGATTCTCCAGTGAATTCATATGTGCTACTGGCCCATTTTTCTTGCAGAGTTGTATATACGCTAAAAACGCCTAAACCCAGTATCGCAATGGCTGCAAAATTCCGCTTACTCATCGGCTTGCCCAGTTGCTCGATAACGGATCCTTCGTTAATCAACGCCAACGCGAAACCACAGAGCGTAAATACCACCGCAATAGCAAGTGTTTCTAACAACATACGCCATGGAATAATGTTGCCCTCTAGTACAAACAACTGATGATCCAACAGCGCCACAGGAGCAAGCCCATTAGCATCAAAGCCGGGTGAATTTATCAGGGTGATCAACGTGAGCGCTATCGCCAGATAAATCAGCAATCGAAGCTTGCCTGTCAGACTTGCGAAAAAGACCACACTCCAATACAGCGTCACTATCACTGAGGTTTTAAGTGCTAGTAGAAATAAATAACGAATCTCCACAAATTCTGCCGCGCTAGACAACACACCCGCGACACCAACTAACACTACCCCCAACAACAGCAGATAGCACAATCCAATTAAATATTTAACGATTAACGGCGTGGCAACATTTAATGGCAGGCTTTCAACAAACAAACGCGTGCCGCCGGTATATTCCCGGACAATTAACCGATTGCCCACAATAAATCCGATAAGCGGTATCACAGAGATCAAAGAAAAACGGACTACTTCAAAACTGCTTAAACTGAATTCCGTAGCGCGCTGCCGCGCAAGCGAAAGCAACACCACTACAATCAAGCCAGTGGCAAGACCAAGCAGTGCAAGTCCGTGCTCCCGGCAATCTTTTAACAGTACACTCAAGCTCCCCATGTCGCTAAGAGGCCGTCGCGACGACGGCAACAAAGACGTCTTCTAGAGTCATTGGGTCTTCCTTCCACCCGACATCAAGCTGTGGAGACGGAGGTGCCCCGTTGGGGAATTCAAACACTTGATAAAACCGACCACGCCTAGATCCCTCTTGCAACAGCCATACACCACTATGCATAAAACTACCGGGCACCATGCCACGTTGATACAACGACTCATCAATTGAATAAGTAGCTATATGATTTGACAGAGCGTTAAGCCCGCCTTCGTAAACAGTCTTGCCGGATTCTATAATTCCAATACGATCAGCTATTGCTTCGATGTCGTCAATCAAGTGGGTTGAAAAAAATACAGTGGTATCAGCGCGGCGCGCCTCCTTGCTAACCAGATCAAGGAATTCACGACGCGCAACCGGATCCATGCCGGCGGTAGGTTCATCAAGGATCAAACACTCCGGGCTAGTCGCCACTGCCATGCACAGAGCGAGTTTTGCTTTCATTCCACCTGAAAAATGACCGATTTTTCGTGTAAAGGGGAGTTCGAACAGATCAGTCAACTGCTGATAAACTGATTGACTCCACCGCGGATACAGGCCCCGAACAAACTTGCCCAGTTGCTTAGGCGACATCCATTGGTAAAAATGCTGTTCCTGCGCCACATAGCCAATACGTTGACGAGTCTTCACCACGTTACTGTTAACGGACTGTCCAAATATTTCAATAGAGCCACTACTCAGACTTGTAATACCCATTATCATCTTTATAGCCGTTGACTTACCGGCACCGTTTCTACCCAGAAACCCATACACCTCACCGCGCCGGACTTGTAAAGACAAAGATGATAGGACCTGCAATGATCCATAACGCTTACCTACATTGTCGAAGGTAATAACAGGTTCAACGACAGATTGACCAGATGCAGCGCCACGATTGTAATGATTCACTTATTATTTACTCTGCGTACGTATAGAGCGTAACCGTGCTCTCGTTCTTAAAGTGATTATAAACAGATTAACGATGATTGAGCCTAATTTTTAATAATCTTTGTCACCATAATTTTATTATGAGCCTTCATGTAAAGTTACGGTGACCCTTAACCTGCTGCACGAGCACAATCAGGTTTCACTTAGATCG
>JALZUX010000467.1 GCA_023301405.1 Granulosicoccaceae bacterium
CATTGGCAGAGCACGTTTAACCATTTGCGGGAAACAAAACAGCATATCGTGGGACTGATCCACGTAGGCGAAGGCGCAGACGAAATCCCTGGCACACACGAATTTTCAACTACCGGTTGTGTTGTGCGAATGCACAACGTGGTAGAGCAGGATTCAAGCATCCAGTTTATTGCACAAGGTCTCCAGCGCTTTACGGTGAAAAAGTGGTTGCGACTTAACCCACCATTCGCAGGCTCTGTGGAGTACCCCGTTGAACCGGATGAAAGCCGTGATGAAGTGAAATCGTACGCAATGGCACTGATACAGGCCATCAAAGAACTGGTCCCACTTAACCCGCTCTACAATGAAGAACTCAAAAACTTTTTAAATCATTTCAATCTTAACGAGCCCTCACCTCTGGCAGATTTCGCAGCAGCAATCACTACCGCTCCCGGTGATGAGCTGCAAGACGTACTAGACACTATTCCTATTTTGCAACGAATGGAAAAAGTACTGCTTCTGCTGCGCAAAGAAATTGAAATGGCTCGCCTACAAGGTGAAATTCGCGATGAAGTGGAAAGCAAAATTCACAAAAATCAGCGTGATTTTTTCCTTAAAGAACAACTCAAGGTCATTCAAAGAGAGCTTGGCATTGCCAAAGATGATCGCACTGCAGATATCGAAGAATTTAAAACACGTATGGAGGCCCGCACACCTCCAAAACCGGTACAAACCCGCTTCGATGATGAAATCAGAAAGCTGTCTTTTCTTGAAACCGGGTCACCGGAATATGGCGTCACACGAAACTACCTTGACTGGGTATCTTCGGTGCCTTGGGGAGTACAATCAAAAGACAATCTCAACCTGAAGCAAGCGCGTAAAATTCTGAGCCGGGACCACGCCGGCCTATCAGATGTCAAAGACCGGATTCTTGAATTTTTAGCACTAGGCGCCTATCGAGGCGAGATATCAGGATCAATCCTGTTATTGGTTGGTCCTCCGGGCGTCGGCAAAACATCTATCGGCAAGTCGATAGCAGACTCACTGGGGCGCAAATTCTATCGCTTCAGTCTGGGTGGTATGAGAGACGAAGCTGAGATCAAGGGCCATCGCCGCACCTACATTGGTGCTATGCCCGGCAAACTGATTCAAGCGCTTAAAGATGTGGATGTCGAAAACCCGGTCATTATGCTGGACGAAGTAGACAAGATCGGAGCGTCATTCCAAGGCGACCCGGCTTCAGCATTACTGGAAGTGTTAGACCCTGAGCAAAATAGCGAGTTCTTAGATCATTATCTTGATTTACGTGTCGACCTATCACGAGTATTGTTTGTCTGCACAGCAAATCAGTTGGATACCATACCGCGTCCACTCCTTGATCGGATGGATGACATTCGGCTCGCCGGTTACCTACCCGACGAAAAACTTGAAATCGCAAGCAAACACCTTTGGCCACGCCTACTTGAGCGCAACAACGTCACCAAGAGCAAAGTTGCCCTGACCGATTCAGCGATCAAAGCGCTCATTGAAGGCTATGCCCGTGAAGCCGGAGTCAGAAACCTTGAAAAGCTATTGGCAAAAATTCTCCGTAAGTCAGTTGTCAAACTACTGAGCGGCACCAAGAAAGTATCGATCAACAACAAAACACTGGTTGATTACGTTGGTCCTCCACTGTTTCGCAAGGAGCGCCAACTAAAAGGCATTGGTGTTATCACCGGGCTGGCCTGGACGGCAATGGGTGGTGCGACTCTGCCGATCGAAGCCTCGATAGTGAACGATCAAAAAACAGGCTTTAAGCTGACGGGTAATTTAGGTGATGTCATGAAGGAATCAGCCGCGATTGCTTACAGCTATATCACCTCAACACTTGATCAACACGCTTTTAAGCGAGACCTGCGAGACAAGGCCTTTATTCATTTGCATGTCCCTGAAGGCGCAACCCCCAAAGACGGACCAAGCGCCGGTGTCACCATGGCTACAGCGTTGCTCTCTTTAGCTCTAAATAAGAAAGTCAGCTCCACCATAGCGATGACAGGCGAACTGACACTGACAGGCCAAGTCCTGCCGGTCGGCGGTATAAAAGAAAAAATGATTGCGGCAAAACGGTTAGGTATAAAAACAGTAGTGCTGCCAATGGACAACAAAAGAGATTTTGATGAACTACCCAAAGCCATTCAAAGCGGCTTAAAGGTACATTTTGCAGAAACTTATGCTGATGTTAGTAATGTAGTTTTCTAAACCGAAAAAGTGTGGGCTATCCTGGTTAGTATTCACCAGGATAGTTAACCTGCCATCACACCAAGTACAGCCTCGTTAACCGCTCTTTTTTGCTTCCACGGGTAAGGACTGACTACTCCATTCAACCCTGACAATTGACGGGTTTTTTCTTCGTTATCTCCGATCATCTCAAACGCGTAGGCAATCACGTTACTGGCGATACCTTGTTGCCACGCACCTAACGATTGGTAATCTTTTTTATAGATCTTTAATTGCGCATAGTGATCGGCGATCACTCTCGAGTCTGTTGCCCCACCAGCCCTTAAGCTTGCGCACTCCACGTGAGCAAGTAGCCGTGCGACAGCCAAAGTTACCTCGCTATCCTTTACACAAGTCTCAACCATACTAACAAAGTCATTCGCACCTGCAGGAGATCGAATTAAAAAACGCCCTGCTGCGATTAGACCATGAAAATGAAGCGGGTCAAGGGCCAACAGTTTCTGCAACGTACTTTCAATGTGCTCACCATTCAAGGCAATAAAACCTTTGGCCAAAATAAGGCCGCACAGAGCTTCGACATCATCACCATCTTGTCGCAGCGCTGATCGAAAATGCTTAAAAGCCAACGCCACCGCGGCAGCGGCTTCTTCGTCCGGCATCACACCAGGCACCAGTCCCATCTCTTTCGCCAAACACAGTTTTACATGTCCGAATAGAATATGTGCATCGCTGCACTGGGCAGCACTGTTAACAAAGTTAAGTGCAGCAAGTGGACAAATGCTGCCATAGTTTAAGTTGGCATAAAACCCTTGTCGCTCCACCGCTGAAAACCCATTGACGATCCTCTGCACTGCCGGCCAGTCTTCAGCGTTTATTTTTTCAATGACAAAATCACAGTCTGCTGGTGCAAGCGCAAAATCATGTGATTGCGTAGAACAAAAGGGGTTAACTGGCGGTGGCGGTGCCAGCTCGACCAACCCTGCATCAAGTTCCTTAGTGAGTTGCTGATCAACGTACCAGTTTGCCGCGTTCAAGATTCCCATCGTCAGGCAGGCGGCGACAATGGCGTCTACACCCGGCACTATCGAACCACTCGCCGCAACAATAACAGTCAGCAGCAAGCACACCGTGGCAAAATATGAGCCTGGCAATTCTAGTGAGCGGGCATAAAAATAGACGGCCAACATGCAAGGTAACGCGACAAAATAGGACACAGAACAGCCTCCGATACGGCGGCGGCGATAACCCGCCGCTGCAAGGCCGCATACTACCCCACATAGAAACTGTAGGCTGTGACTGAGCTTATGAAATTGTAAAGTAAACGGAACATGGAGCCACTTAAGTTGAATCAGATCACACTACACTAGAGATTCAGTGCCTTTCTCATCACAAGAAAAGTATGAGATCCCGATTCCTCGATGCTTATGATTCAAGATCCCAAGGTAATTAGGAAGCTTCCACACCCATGGCGACCTTCTATGCTGTAAGAGAGCAGCCGATCAGGCGGAAACTAATGGTTCAGAAATCAATTGATCATCACTGCGCTGCAGCCTTCTTTGCCCACCACGATAAAGATTAAAAATCGAGAATTGAACGCCGAATATCAAAGAAGCAAACCATAAATGTAGTGGCTGTGCAAAAGCAGGCATATGCAGCCTGTCCATCGTTACCCCGAGTAGAATTGTGGCTATCACAAGACCGACCAGCAACACAGCAAACTTTCTCATAACCTGCCCGGCCGGCAATATAGTCCAAAGCTTCCAAACCAGCCAAAGGTTAGTGAACAAAATCAACGATGAGAAGGACCGATGTACATAGAAAATTATATTCAGCCTTTCCACCCACGTTTCCCTAGCGGTGTTGTTCAACGCCTTGGAGATGATATCCACTGACTCTCTTACCTGGGTGCCCATCACCATCTGAATCAATGTCATCGCCATCACAGCAATGATCACTTTACCAACTACCGGCGGCAATTG